>NZ_KV786733.1:0-3847 GCF_001806955.1 Burkholderia sp. HMSC10F09 | reverse complement strand
CGGCTGCGCGGGCTCGGCCGCGGCCGGACGCGCGTCGGGCGGCGGCGCGTCGTCGTGCGGGACGGTCTCGTCGGGCGTCGTCGCCGTGCGCGGCGGCGCGATTTCGTGCGCGTACTTCAGCTCGATGCCGTCGGACACGCTGAGCCCGCCGTGCTCGTCGGCCGTGATGCGCGCATCCGTCGCGTAGCGATCGAAACGCGTCAGCGCGAGTCCTTTCACGCGCTCGCCGAGCGTGATGGTTCCATCCTGATCGAGAAACGCCGTCGATTCCGTCCGGCTGCGCGCGCCGGTATTGACCGCGTTGCCGCGGTTCAGCACGCGGATCGGCACGCCCTTGTACGTCAGGATCCGGTTGCCGGCACGCAGCGTGCCGTCGGCCGCGACGGTCACGGTCTTGCCGTCCAGCGTCGCGTGCTGGCGTCCGATCCGCAGCGTGCTCTCTGCCGCATACTTGTCCTGGCCGACCGTCACGCGCTCGTCGCCGATCCGCACCGCCTGATTGCCGAGATCGCGCGCGCCGAAGCTGCCGGTGCGGCGCACGATGCCGGTCGACAGCGCCTTGATCCGCTGCGGGCCCGCGGCCAGCCCGGCGTTCAGCAGGAACGACGTCGCGTCGTCGGCCAGCCGGTCGGTGTGGCCCGTCGCCGCGTCGTAGCCGAACTGGGCCGCGGCATCGGCGGCGCCGCCGTACGCGGAGGCCTTCGTCGCGAACGACGTGCCGGTCGCGACGCGCGACGCGAACGTCTGCGCGTCGCCGCCGGCGCGTTCGACGAGCTTGGCGACCGTCGCCGTCTTGCTGCCTAATGCCAGCACCTTGCCGACGCCGCCGACGCCGAGCGGCACGAGGTTCAGATAGTCGGCGCGCGCGCCCGCGTCGAGCGGATTGATCGTCCGGTCGTGCTGCATGCGGTTCACGAGGTCGTAGCCCGAGTTCGCGACGGCCGCGGCGGCCGACGTGTACATCATCCCGGTGCCGACCGCATTGAGCGCGATGCCGAGCGGTGCGCCGAACACGGTCGCATCGAGCAGGCCGCCGCCGACTTCGAGCGCGAGGCCGCCGAGCAGCATCCCGAGATTGACGTCGCCGGAGCCGAACGTGTGCATCACGCTTTCCCACCAGCTGTCGTCGTGCGCGCTGTTGCGATGATCGATCTGCGCGACGCCGTTTGCGCCGTAGCCGGTCGCGATGTCGAGCGTGCCGTCCGACGAGAGCTCGTTGTCGTCGATGAAGTTGTCGATGCTCGAATACTTCGAGCCCTGATCGTCGACGTAGTGCGTGTCGCCGCTCGCGTTCGTCACCTTGAAGATCGCGCTCGTCACGAGGCCGGCGTCCTTCGACGCGTAGACGATCGGCATTACGTTCACGCGCGTGCCGTCGCCGCCGCCGAGCTTCAGCAATTCGTCGCGCACCTTGTCGATCGACGCGAGCTTCTGGCCGTCGGTGAACTGCGCGGCGTGCGGCGCATCGCTCGAGGCGTCGGGCGACAGGCCGATCGCGACGCCGACGAGGTTGCGCTGCTGCGTGGCGTCGAGCTTGCCGAAGTCGATCGTGCCGCCGTGCTGCGTCGCTTCGCCGGCCTTGTCGAGCAGCGACTGCGACAGTTCGCTGCGGTGCGCGCCGAAGAACTCGGACAGCGCTTTCGCGTAATCCTTCTGGTCGCCCTCGGTCTTGCGCGCGCGCAGCCGTTCGTCGAGGTGCGCGTCGAATTCGTTGAACAGCACCTGCTGGTGCAGCGTTTCGCCGATCAGCCGCGTGCGGTCGACATCCTTGTTCGCCTGGTCGAGCGCCGCACGCGCGTCGGACAGCTGCTGCGCATACGGGTTCACGACGAACGGCACGGGCGCCGTCAGCGGAATGTTCTTCGGCACGCCGTCCTGCGGCTTCGCGACCGCGAGCAGCGAAGGCGTCGGGCCCGCGCCGTGATCGCGGTTCCATGCGTCGTACTGCTGCTGCAAATCGTCGACCTTCGCCTTCAGGCCGGCCTGCTTCGCCTGCGCGTCGGCGAGCGTCTGCTTGATCGCGCGCTCGTTGACGACGGCCGTCATCCGGTCGGTCGCGCCGTGCAGCGACGAGGCGATCGTCTTCAAGCCCTTGATCTCGAGCGGCGTCGGATCGTTCGCAACGCACATCGTCCGATGATCGTAGCGGTCCTGCACGCCCGCGGCCACGTCGTCGTAATGGATCGCGAGCGCATTGCCGTACGCGGAGACGAAGCCGTCGTGCGCGATGCTCGCTGCCTCTTTTCCTTTCGTCAGCGCCGCGTACGCATCGCTGACGCCGCGCGCGGCGTCCGGGTCGCGCACCGGCACGCGCGTGCCGTCCGGGCGCAACTGCGTCGCATCCTGCCGCGCGGCATCGTAGCGGCCCTGCAGTTCCTTCACCTGCCGGTTCGCATACAGCATCTGCAGATAGCCGGCGCTCATGCGCGCGCTCGCCTGTGCATGGTTGAGGCGGTCTTGCTGCGCGCCGACCGTCGTCGACATCACGGTCGGCCCGTACTTGCCCGATACCGCGTTGTACGTGATCTGGATATCGGCGACGTCGGCCGCGTCGCTCGCGGCATTCACGCACGCATTCGCGTAGTTCGCGTCGTCGACGGCGCTCGCGAGATTCGCGCGCGCTTCGTCGGGCTTCAGCCGTTCGGGCACGTCGATCACGCGGCCGAGCGGCGCGAGCGCGTCGTTGACGCGGGCGATGCCGGCGTTCATCGCATCGGCGAGCTCGCCGTCCGACGCGTACGACTGCAGCTGCGCATAGGCGAGATTCGAGTTCGCGATGTCCGCGTTGTGCCGCGCCTTCGCGGCGGACAGCTTCGCGTCCGCGCGCTGCCAGGCGTCGTACGCCTGCTTCTGCTGCGGCGTCCAGTGCGCCTGCGACGCCTGCGTCGGATCGTCGCCGAGCCCCGGCACGGCCGCCTTCAACTGCGCGAGCGCCGCATTCGCGTCCGACTGCGCGGAGCCGGCACGGTGCGGATCGAGCGCCTGCTTGTCGTGATCGGCCTGCTGCGCGTACGCGATCATGTAGCCCGCATCGGTCGTCACGTTCAGCTCTTTTTCGGCGTTCGCCGTCGCCGCATGCGCGTGGTCGTAGTCGGTCTGCGCGCGCGCGATCGCATCCTTCGTCGACGACGGATCGTTCTGCGCATTCGTGAGCGCCGTCTGCTTCTGCGCTTCGTCCTTCAGCGCGTTGTCGTACTTCGTCTGCGCGCCCTGGATCGCCGTTTGCGCGGCCTTCGTCAGCGGATCGTCGACGGTGATGTCGGGCGGCTTCGGCCGATACTGTTCGGCCAGGCTGCGGATCAGCGAGGTCGCGGACGCGATCTCGGCATTGGTCGGGTTCGACGGATCGGTATCGGGCGTGACCTGCACGGTGACGGCCGGCGGCGGCGTGTCGACGCGCTGCTTGACCGGATCGCTCGACTGCTGCGCGGCCTGGCTCGCCGCTTTCGCGCGCTCCGCCTCGAGCGTGCGCTCGAGAAACATCATCCAGTTGACGCCCATTCCAACGCCGTCGATGTCCAGCATGAAGCCCTCCGGTCGGATGCCGGGCAGAGGGGCGCGCCGCTGCCGGGCAGCGGGCGCCTTCAGCCTAGACGAAGAGTCTAAAAGGGCGCGTGCGGCGTGCGTGCGAGGCGTTTCGTAGCGCATCGCCGCTACGCGGCGGCGGCCGCGCCGACGCTACGAACGACGCGCGCGCATCCGGCTGCCGTGCTTGCGCCGCCCGCTCACTGGTCGAGACAGCGCACGCACAGCCGCTTGGCCTGGCTCGGCGGCAGCCCGCGGCACATCATCATGACGGGGCGTGCGTGGCACGACGGCGCGTCGGCGGAGGCGGCCGGCGACGGCA
>NZ_KV786732.1:0-20851 GCF_001806955.1 Burkholderia sp. HMSC10F09 | reverse complement strand
TGCTGGGGTGCTGGGGTGCTGGGGTGCTGGCGCTGGCGCTGGCGCTGGTGCGGTGCCGGCGGTCGGACACCGCAGAGCGTCGGACGAGAGACGTGGAAATCGCTGCGCCCCGCAAGTCGTCGGCCGGGGCGCGGTGACGGGTGCGGGCTTGGCGTCAGACGCGACGCCCGCTTGGCTCTGTGATGCTCGCCGCGAAGGCGCCGCACCCGTTCACGAACGGCGCTCGCCGCTTTGCGTTTTCCTCGTGGCACTTTTCGCTCGCGCCGATATCGAGGTTGACGTCGGGATTCGTCGACGTATCGCGCTTGTGCTTCAGCCCGAGCGCCGGGCACCCGAGCGACGCAGCGCGATCGCGGCGGCCGCGCCGATCTGCACGTGCGGCGGGAAGCGTGCGAGCCGCAGCGGTCCGCCGCCGGCGACAAAGCCGAGCGCACCGGATCGTTATCGTGGACCGGCACGGCGTTCCTGCGCTGTGCCGCTGCCTGCGATTCTGGTGAAGGTAAACCGGCGCTGGCCAAAAAAAGAAAAATAAATCGACGAAGAATTATTCGAAAAGCGCGCGCACGGCTTCCGGCGGACGACCGATGGCGGCCTTGCCGCGGTAGACGACGATCGGACGCTGCAGCAGGATCGGATGCGCCGCAATGGCCGCATACGCTTCCGCGTCGGTCAGTTCGGCGCGACCGAGATCCAATGTCTTGTACGGCTCCTCGCCGTCGCGAAGCATGTCGCGCACCGGGCGACCAAGTTGACGATGCAGCATCTCCAGTTCCTCAACCGTCGGCGGCGTCTTCAGATACTCGACGACGTTCACCGGCGCACCGGTCGTGTTCAACGTCTCGATCAACGCGAGCGTCTCGCGGGACTTCGAGCATCGGGGGTTGTGATAGATCGTGATCATCGTTTCAGCGTGGATGGTGGAGGCCAGTATTGTAGCGAGTCCGACGGTGCGGGTTTTGAGGGCAGGGGAAAGGGGCGATGTGGCGATGTTCGCTTTTGATGCGCGGCGGACCCGAAGCAGGGAGCGGCCAGTGGTGAAATCGGGAGGGCTTTATGCGCATAAAGGCATCGCAGAAAGATGGGAGCGCGGTGGACCGCCGTGCAGACGCGGCCGGCCTTGGGCAGATCCGTGGACTCATCCTTCCCATGGCGGCTCGCCGGATTTATGCGCATAAAAGCCACCGCAGGACCGAGGCGAACGCAGCTGGATCAGCCCACGCTCAAGACTTCGGAGGCACGCATCGTTTGAATAGTAGGGCAGGGACTTTATGCGCATAAAGAGCCCGCCGATGAGAGCGCGGTCACAACAACGGTCCCCGCCAGACCGACGCTGGGTACCACGCGTTTCCACTGCGTACAGATTCGCGACAGTCGCAACCGGGACCGGCCGGCCGGCGGCGCAGTAGCTCTATCCGCCGGCAGACGATGCAACGGCCCGGCCCGCATTGGCTCCAGGAGCGACTCCGTCATTAATCGATGGCCTTTCCCTGGGGCATCCCGACGACTTTATGCGCACAAACCGCCTCACGCCGACATGTCGACGGCTGCCCTGTAATGCTCCGGCCGCCGGGGCGAAGCAATCAGGACGGGGAACATGCGAGCGCGCGCAAAGCAACGGCCGCCCGCCTACAAGCGCAGGGACTTACCGACGCAGCGACTTACCGGAGCAGCGACCTACCGGAGCAGCGACCTACCGGAGCAGTGACCTACCGGAGCAGTGACCTACCAGAGCGCTGACTTACCAGAGCAGTCGCTTAGCAACACCGCGGCCTGCCGATGCAGTGCCCTACCATCGCGAGTCTGAGCAGCCGAGCTCACCGGTTTATGCGCACAAAGTCCGGCCCAGTTCGCTCAAGGAGCCTCTGATATGCAAGATCGAACCCTGCGCAACTGCGCTTGCATGCCTATCACTTGAGCCACGTGATCGACGCTCGAGCGACGCACGTGAGCGACCTCGATCAGGCCATGCGCCTATCACGCTCGGCCGCAGCCTTTATGCGCATAAATCGCTTGTCCGCATGGCCAACGCGTCGTGCTTCGGCGACAAGTTCATTGAAATATAAATATCGTCCTGTAGAATTCCAACGATCAAAAACAGGAGTGAAAATTGGCCGCAGAAATCATTGCAGTCACTCAACAAAAAGGCGGTGTCGGCAAAAGCACGATCGCCATGCATCTCGGTGCCGCATTTCATGAAAAAGGAAAACGCGTCCTCGTCATCGATGCAGACGGCCAAAACACACTGGTTCATTGGTCCAGCGCATCGGGCGACGGCGACAACGGCATTCCTTTCCCCGTCGTCAATCTCGCGGAAGCGGGCGGCCAGATCCACCGCGAGATCAAGAAGTTCATCAACGACTACGACATCATCGTCGTGGACTGTCCGCCGTCGATCACCGAGAAGGTGTCCGGTGTCGTCCTGCTGGCGGCATCGATTGCCGTGATTCCGACGTCGTCGTCGCCGGCCGATTACTGGTCGAGCGTCGGCCTCGTGAAGCTGATCCAGCAGGCGCAGGTGATGAACGAAGACCTGCGTGCGGTATTCCTGCTGAACAAGACCGAGGAAAAGCGAATGCTGACGCGCGAACTGAAGCGCGCGCTCGAAGAACTCGGCTTCCCGCTGTTGAAGACGCAAATCCCGACCCGCGAAGCGTACAAGCAGGCCATGGCGCTCGGCCAGACCGTTCTGCAGATGAACGATCGCGGCGCCAAGCTCGCGGCCGCGGAAATTCGCGCATGTGCCGACGAAATCGTCGCGATGCTGCCCTGACTTTATGCGCATAAAGGAGTCGCATGAAACCCTCCCAGTTTGCAAAAGGATTCCAGGCGCGCCCGGATATCACGACGAGCGAGAAGCGCACGGCGCTTGACCGGCTGAACGCGATCGATGGCATCGTCAAGTCCGACGCCCCCGCGCCGGCAACCGCGAAGTCGGCGAAGAAAGACAGCGCCGCGCCGCATGTGCCGGACCTCGCGATCGATCTGTCGACCGACGAATCGCCGCAGTATCGTGCGTGGCGTCTCGAGAACCGCTACGCGCCCGGCCAGGTGATCGAACTGCCGCTGAAGGCGATCAAGCATAGCCCGTTCAATCCTCGCCATTTCTATCTGAAGTCGTCGATTGCCGAGCTCGCGGTGAACCTCGCGAAGCAAGGGCAACAGCAGGCGATCCACGTGATTCCGGACTACGACAACCCGGGCACGTACTTCGTGAGCGACGGCGGCCGACGCGTGCGCGCGCTGAAGGAAGCGAACAAGGACTCGGTGAAGGCGATCGTGATCGACGTCCCGATCGGCATTCAGAGCTACAAGCTCGGCTACGATCTCAACGTTCAACGCGATTCGCAAACGGTCTTCGACAATGCAGTCGTGTGGCGTCGCTTCCTCGACGACAAGCACTTCCAGAGTCAGAAGGAGCTCGCCGAGCACCTCGGTCTCGACGAATCGACGGTCGCCGTTGCACTGTCGATCGGCAAGCTGCCGGAAGCAGTGATGCAGGAGATGGTTGCGCGGCCCGATCGCTTCGGTTCGAACATGGCATATCAGGTCGGCCGCTATCACGCTGCGCGCGGCACGGAAGCGACGCTGCGGCTGATCAACAAGATCGTGTCGGACGATCTCAGCACGCGTCAGGTATCGGACATCGTGAAGGGCCGCGTCGCGGCGCAGGACGCGCCGAAGCCGGCGAGCCGCCAGCGCTACGCTCAGCGGCTGGAAATCAAGCTCGGCGGGAAGTCGGTCGGCGATCTGAAGTCGTACGGCGACGATCGCATCGAACTGCGTCTGCGCGGCCTGCCGAAGGACAAGCGCGATGCGATCCTCGAGCAACTCGAGCGCATGCTATTGGCGGACTGATCAAGAAAAACAGACGGCCCGGCGATGAAGCCGGGCCGCTTGCCCTTTCACGCAGCGCGCTCACGCGCTGCAAACGCATTACGCAGCCCTGGACTGGTTCAGCGTAAACGCGAGCAGATCGCCGTCGGTCGGCTCGCCCCAGGTCTTCTGGGCCAGCCAGTCGAAGAAGGCCGTCTCGGCCAGCTTGGATTCGAGCCCGCGCTTGCGCCAGTCGTCCCGCAGATGCGTGCCCAGCGTCGGCAGCGCTTCGGCCTCGAACGACTCGCGCGCCACTTCGCGTTCCAGCTCGCCCTGTTCCTCGTACAGCACCTTCGCTTCCTTCCGGCGGAACGCCGCGAATTCGCTGAGCAGTCGCGCCTTCAGATCGTCCGGCTGAGCCGCAGCACCCTTCGCCGACGGCGCCGCGGCCGGCAGTGCGTCGACCGCATCGACCGGCGGCGCATAGCCTTTCTTCAACGCATCCTTGAACAACGCGGCGGCGCTGCGCACCGGCGGCAGCGTCGTGCTGCGCATGCGCTGCTCGGTCATCTGCAACGCTGCGCGGATACGATTCTCTTCGCTGTCCGCATAGAGCGTCTGCGCCTCCTTCAGCGGGATGCCAAGCTTCACCATCCGGTCCACCAGCGTGCTGTCGAAGACGTTCGGATGCTCGTCGAGCGCCAGCATCGGTTGCTTGCGCTCGGTCACGCGGAACTGGATCTCGGCCACTCGCCGCCCTTCGCGATGCTCGATCAGCTCGACGAAGATATTGGTAACCGCGTTGACCTCGGCGATCGCCGGGCGCAGATAGTCGCGCTTGAAGTACTTGTACTCGCGTTTCGCTTCGTCGCCGGCTTCGGTGTCGGGCGTGCCCGACAGAATCGGCCGCCACCATTCCCACGGCTCGCGCATCGTCAGGTGACTCGGGTTCGTCAGATAGCGCACGCAGATCTCGTAGAGCGCGAGGCCGGCACTGCTGCGCAGCTGGCTCTGGAACTGCAGGCTCAGGCGCGCATACTGCACCGGATCGAGCAGCTTCTTCTTGATCTTCGGCGCGAACGAAAATTCGACCCACACGCGCCGTGTAGCCGGATCTTCGAGAATTTCGGCGTCGGCGATCAGCGTGGAGATCCCCCATTTGCGGCCGGGCTTCTGGCTCGACGTGCCCGTGCTCCATTCCACCTGCACCGACACCATCCGGCGCAGATGCTCCTTCACCAGCGCGGTGTCGTTCGAATCGAATGCGGAGTTGGCGACGATGTCCGACAACAGCGCGCGATACGTATCGCCCGAGTCGTCGGCCTGCTGCGCGACGGCGAGCAGGACATTGAACAGCTTGCGAGTCAGGAGCGTGATCTTGCCGCTCTTCGGCTGAATTGCGATTGCCTCGACGGCCTTCCGCAATTCGGCTGAACTGGCACTCACCACATCCACATCGGTTTTCTTGGCGCGCTTCGTGGCCATGCGTCGGGTCGGAGGAGAAGTTTCCCGGAAGGATAGCGCCTGTGGTGATGTGCGTCCAGAACGACATGCTCACCATAGCCGGTGAAGCGCGCAGATGAAACGGCACTCACCCCAACCGTTCCCGTAAACCCTCACCGGTCCGCGGCAACTGCGTTTCAGCCGATTCCAGACATGTCGCGGGATGCACGGATTCACAGAATTTTGCCTGTGCAGAATACGTGCGCAATCGGCTCCCGTATCAGCTCACCTTTCGAATTGTCGTAATTTTGCGACTGTTCGACGGGGTGACCGCGGCGTCTTATCGGCGGTGCTCGCACTGCAGGTGCCAAGCCGCCAATACAAGGCTGTATGTCCATACAGCAGCGGTCCAACAGCGTGATTGCGCGAGTGCGCGACGTCGACGAACGGCCGTGCAACGCCGCATCCCGGTGCCCAACCCGGCAGCGTTTCGACGGCGGACGCGCATTGTACAGCGCTCACTGCGGCACGGGTCCCGAAAACGCTCACCTTAGCGACGCCGGATCACAGCGATCGAAGTCGGGTCGACGCCCGACATATGGGCGCTCGACGGTATGCCATTCCCGAAAAGCCTCACCTTTGCGTCCGAAAGCGATGTCGCGCAGGCCATCCACACAGCTCCCGAAAAACCTCACCGTAACCTCGGCGGTTTCAAAAATCCCAATGGCGTCCAATACTTATGCGCGGCAGCGAATTCCACTGTGTCGCACGGTCGCGCCCCGAAAAACCTCACCTTTTCACGCGAACACAGAGCCGTCAAAGTCGAAATTCACTCCCGAAAAGGCTCACCTATGCGGGAAAAGGTCACAGTAAAACGGAGATTTTTCCCGCGCCAGGCGGGCTTTCCGGCGATATCGACCGGCCATCGCTCCCGAAAAGCCTCACCTGTGCGCAATCTGTGTGCAGATTCTGCTCCCGAAAAAGCTCACCTCTAGCGCGCTTGCCCCACTGTGAAACCTATCCCGAAGACGCTCACCTTATGCCGATCGAGGTAGACAACCCGCCGCTTCGCTCCCGAAAACCCTCACCTTTGCGGCGCCACAGGCATCGAATAGCGCTTTTGGCCGACAAAACCGCCTTCGTTTCCCGGAAATCCTCACATCAGAACGCCGCGAAGTCCCGTGAAACCTCACCTTTCGGGAAAATTGCCTAAAAGTTGGGCAAAAACGGGGCGCAAAGGATCTCCTGCAAATTCTCACCTATGTCTGCACAGGCAGAAAACTGTGCATGCTGCTGCTGTGCGGGTCGCGCGGCTGTGCGCCCCCGAAAAGCCTCACCTTTGCGTATTTCCGGTTTTCACTGTGATCCCGAATCCGCTCACGACCTTTCCTGCAACGGCTCACGCTGCTCCCCGAACCCCATCACGTCGGCTCCCGCAGAAGGTCACCTTGTCTCCCGTAAAACTTCACCTTGCCGGCCGGAGAGCCTTGCTACGTAAGGCTGTGCCGTGGCGTTAACGTTTTTAACTAAGGGTTCAAAGGTGTTTACTTCTAATACTCTCAACACCTCCGCCCGCAGAGTTTTCCACAGAGACGTCGATCCCTGAACACCGCCCATCCGGACATTCACGCGATGTGAAACAATGGCACTTTTTCCGTGTGAGGCAAAAAACCTTTTCACGACAAACGCTTACTGCACTTTCTTCGCTTTGTTTCACGAAATCGGAGGCCGGGCTTACGCAGCAAGCGCCACTGAAGGCACTTCGGGCACGAACGACGCGAATTCGCAACGCATCGCGAAAATTGGTATCAGGAGATACGTATTTCGTTATGATCGCAACATCTCAACGTCTGTGAGCTGATTCATGACCGTCGACGAAATGCGTCAGAGCATTCGGGAAGAACTGGAATCGATGCGCGCGGCAGGCGCGCGTCGCCAGGAATTGTCGCTGCACGCCTGCAAGCGGTTGTTTTTCGATCTCGGGATCCGGCCCTCGGCGGCCAATGTGCGCGACCTTACGCAAACCGGCAGCGCCAGCGATATTCCGAAAGACATCGACCATTTCTGGGAGCGTATCCGCTCCGCGTCGAAAGTGCGGCTCGAGGGGGCCGCGATCCCCAAAAGCGTCGAGGAAAAGGCCGGCGCGCTGATCGGCGCGCTCTATGAAGAAGCGCTGAAAGCCGCTCGCGACGGTCTCGACGTCGATCGGCAACAGGTGCGCGCCGAGATGGCCGCGGCCGAACAGCGGTTGCGCGATGCGACCGTTCGTCAGGAAACGCTCGAAGCCGCGCTCGCGCGTAGCGAAGCCCGCAATGAACAGTTGCAGGCGCGCGTGACCGAGCTCGAAGTTCAGCTCGCATCGCAAACGACGCACGGTTCGGCGAACGAGGCCACGTTGCGCGCGACGGTCGCGCGGCTGGAAACGGAACTGGCCGCTGCCCACGGCCGCGTCGATACCGAGCAGACGCTGAACGCGACGCTGCGCGATCGGATCGACGAACTGCAGGCCGAACTTCAGCATCGCACCGAACACTACGCGCAGCAGATCAAGGATGCGGTGGCCGAGGCCGAACGGCGCGTGAAGCCGATGCTCGTCGAACTGGACTCGTTGCGCAGCATGGCGTCGACCTACCAGAGCGGTTTGCGCGACGTGCAGCGCAAGGAATTCGATTTCCTTCAGCAGCTCAGTGCGGCAAAGGCGCGCGCCGACCGGCTCGAAGAGCAGTTGCGCACGCAGAGCGACGAACTCGAACGCGCGACGCGCGACGTGAACGCATTGCGCGCGAATCGCACGATGAGCCCCGAGATTGCGACGCTGATTCGACGGCTTGCGGATGCGGGACACCTGGACGCCGATGCGTTCGCCGCGATCGGCACGGCGCTCGATCACGATGTGCCGGTGCCGAGCCAGTGTCCGCACTGCGACGGCGAACCCGAGCTGTCGCACACCGGCGACGGTTTCGAAGTGTCATGCCCGGAATGCGAGCACGCGTCGGGATCCTGGCCGTCGCGCCTCGAGGCCGTCACGCGTTTTGCGCGTCGGTAACGTCGGCTGCGGCGCGACTGCGCCGCACAGGTGAGAATTTTCGGGAAGCGTGAGGTGAGGATTTTCGGGACCCAAAAACAGGTGAGGCCGCGCCAGGCAACGCGCTCACGGTTCGCTTCCGTGAGCGGCCGCCTGCGAATCAGTGAGTTTCGCCGCTGTCGACAGCGTCACCTTCGACCAACTCCGCTCGCCAGGTTTTCCACGCGCGGTGCAGACGGTTCGCCGAAATCGGCTGCACGAACCCCAGCCACTTGCCGACCCGCTCCGGCGGCACGTCATGCTCGAACAGCTCGGCAGCATAGGTGTTGCGCAAGGTCTGCGGGCTTGTGCGCGCCGTGCGCGACGACGTCAGCCCGGCCGATTCGACGATCGCATCGATCGCGCGCAGCATCGTCGCCTTGTGCATGGGTCGCCCGGTGTGCGACGCCGGGAACACGAGATCGCCCGGAATCTGCTGCCGGCTGCGCTCCGCGAGCCAGGCATCGAATAACGCGATCGCGAACGAGGCGAGATGCGCGTCGCGTGCGAAGTCCGGATGCGTGGATGGAATCCGCAGCGACGTGCCGCTCGTATCGACGCAACTAATCGTGAGCACGCGTGCTTCGCCCGTCTTGATGCCGGCGCCGAGAAAGGCGGCGACCAGCGCACGGTCGCGGCGCTCTTTCCAATAGGCCGCACCCGATACGCCGATCGGCGAAAACAGATAGGCGAGCAGCGCCGCGCGCTCGGCCGGCGTCAGAAAGCTGGTCGGCTCGTTGTCGCGTGCCTTGCGCCAGTCCGCTTCGCCATCCTGAGCGATGAAGCGCGCCGGATTCGTCGACGCGAATTCGGTGCGGCGAATATGGTCGAGTACACGCTCGATGAGCCGCAGATAACGCAGCCGCTGCGTTTTGCGAATCGGCAGTTCGCCGACGAACTCGGCGATCGACGCGGTATCGACGGTCGCGAGATTTTTCTGACGTGCGCGCAGCCACGCGAGAAATGCGCCCCATTGCGCGCGATAGACGTCGGCCGACGAGCGGCGGTAGTCCTGCATTGCCAGCCATGCATCGAACGCGGCTTCGGGCGAAACGATCCAGTCGGATGCGCCGCGGTCGAACAGATCCTTTTCTTCTGCGCGCGCCGGTGGCGCGGCCGGGGTGGGAAGGGACATGTGATTTATTCCGTTAGTTGCGTATATGGTAGGGCGTTCGCAACATTTCGGGTAGCGGCGCGTCAGAGCGCGTCGCGCGCGCCGTCAATCGCCCCATGCCTGCTGACGCGCGCTCGGGGTGCGTTCGTGCCGCGTGCCGGCCTCCGACTCGGCGCGCGCGGCGGCCTCGTAGGCGAGCACCGCGAACGAGAAGACGGCGGGCAGCGCGTTCGACCGACCGAAATCGATCGGATCGTCGGTTTCGGGAAACGTCATGTCGGCCGGCCGTTCGAACAGCTGCCGCATGCCGGCGTCGTGGCGGCTCGCAAAGCCGAGATCGGCGAGCGCTTCGGCTTCGATGGCGTGCAGCAGGCGCCACGTGAGCGGCACGCGTTGGCGGATATAGCGCGCCGCGATATGGCGGACGATGTGCTCGAGATCGTGCGCGGCAGCCTTGAAGCTGAGCGCGGCCAGGTCTTGTTCTTCTGTCATCGCAGGCTCCTGTCGGGCCGGCGCGGCGTGCGGCGCCGCTCGGCCAGTGCATGGCGGAATGTCCGTATACTGTACAAATATACAGTTATTTCCGCAACTGGCCGCTCGGCCGACTATCGGCGCCGTCAGCGATGGATCACGATCAGCAGTGCGCGGGCTTCGGCCTTGCCCGGATTGCGAATCGCGTGGGGCGTGTCGGCGGCATAGCGGCCGGTGTCGCCGGCCTTCAGGCGCCGGCTCGCGGCGCCGGCCTCGATCTCCATCGTCCCTTGCAGCACGGTGAGGTGTTCGCGCGTGCCGGGTTCGTGCGCATTCGACACGAGCGCGCCGCCGCCCGGCAGCGTGAGTTCGTACCACTCGAATTTGCCGGCAAGATCGATCGGCCCCCACACGCGCAGCTGGTATTGACCGTCATGGCCGGCGAGCGTCGGGATGTCGTGCGGTCCGTCCACGCGAATCGTTTCGGGCGCTTTCGGCTGCGAGAACAGCTCGTCGAGCGTGATGCCGAGCGCGTTCGTCAGCCGCCATGCGACCGCGATCGTCGGGTTCGCCTTGTCGCGCTCGATCTCGGAGAGCATCGATTTCGAGACACCGGCCGCCCGGGACAGATCGTCGAGCGTGAGCTTGCGTTCGTTGCGCAGCCGCTGGATCTGTTCGCCGACGCGCGGCGGCGTCGCGGCCGGCGGCTGCGGGGCGGCGCCGGCAGCCGTGCGCCGCGATCCGGATGAACTTGCCATTTGGATTCCGTTCGCTTAGAGTTGTTCGGTATTTCGAATTCGAGTTCGAAATATCGGATAAATGCGGTCAACCGAACGACCGACTATAACAGTAGCAGGCTGTTGCGCGGCGGCCACGAGCCGTTTCGCGCGCGCTGCATGCTGCGAACCCTGTCAGGAGCTTTGTGATGCGTGATGCCTTTCTCGCCCAGGTGCGCGGGACACTCGACCAGATCCGCGCGGACGGCTTTTACAAGACCGAGCGCGAGATCGCGAGTCCTCAAGCCGCTGCCGTGCGGCTCGCCGGCGGCGCCGGCGTGCTGAATTTCTGCGCGAACAACTATCTCGGTCTCGCGAACGATCCGCGGCTGATCGCGGCGGCGAAGGCGGGGCTCGACCAGGACGGGTTCGGCATGGCGTCGGTGCGCTTCATCTGCGGTACGCAAACCGTGCACAAGCAGCTCGAAAGTGCGCTCGCCGCGTTTCTCGGCACCGAGGACAGCATTCTCTATTCGAGCTGCTTCGACGCGAACGGCGGGCTGTTCGAGACGCTGCTCGACGAGAACGACGCGGTGATCAGCGACGAGCTCAACCACGCGAGCATCATCGACGGCATCCGTTTGTGCAAGGCGAAGCGCTACCGCTACCGGAACAACGATCTGGCCGATCTCGAGGCGAAGCTGAAGGAAGCCGATGCGGCCGGCGCGCGCCACAAGCTGATCGCGACCGACGGCGTATTCTCGATGGACGGCATCATCGCCGATCTGAAAGGCATCTGCGATCTCGCCGATCGCTACGGCGCACTCGTGATGGTCGACGATTCGCATGCGGTCGGCTTCATCGGCGCGCACGGCCGCGGCACGCCCGAGCATTGCGGCGTCGAAGGGCGCGTCGACATCATCACCGGTACGCTCGGCAAGGCGCTCGGCGGTGCGTCGGGCGGCTACGTCGCGGCACGCCGCGAGATCGTCGATCTGCTGCGCCAGCGCTCGCGTCCGTACTTGTTCTCGAATACGCTGACGCCGAGCATTGCCGCTGCATCGCTGAAAGTGCTCGAACTGCTCGGCAGCGACGAAGGCGCGCAACTGCGCGAACGCGTCCGCGAGAACGGTGTGCGCTTCCGCGAGCAAATGACCGAGGCCGGCTTCACGCTCGTGCCGGGTGCGCATCCGATCATCCCGGTCATGCTCGGCGATGCGCAGCTTGCGTCGAACATGGCCGACAAGCTGCTCGCCGAAGGCGTCTACGTGATCGGCTTTTCGTTCCCCGTGGTGCCGCGCGGCCGCGCGCGCATCCGCACGCAGATGAGCGCCGCACACACGCCGGACCAGATCGACCAGGCCGTCGCCGCGTTCGTGCGCGTCGGCAAGTCGCTCGGCATCGTCTGACGGAGGCGCGGCGATGAAAGCACTGGCAAAGCTCGAACGTGCGCCCGGCCTCACGCTTACGCGCGTGAAGCGCCCGGAAGTCGGTCACAACGACGTGCTGATCAGGATCCGGCGCACCGCGATCTGCGGCACCGATATCCATATCTGGAAGTGGGACGACTGGGCGCAGAAGACGATTCCGGTGCCGATGCATGTCGGCCACGAATATGTCGGCGAGATCGTTGAAATGGGTCAGGAGGGGCGCGGCTTCGCGATCGGCGATCGCGTGTCCGGCGAAGGCCACATCACCTGCGGTTTCTGTCGCAACTGCCGCGCCGGGCGCCGTCACCTGTGCCGCAATACGGTGGGCGTCGGCGTGAACCGCGAAGGCGCGTTCGCCGAGTATCTGGCGATTCCGGCGTTCAATGCGTTCAAGATTCCGCCCGAGATCTCCGACGATCTCGCATCGATCTTCGATCCGTTCGGCAACGCGACGCATACCGCGCTGTCGTTCAATCTCGTCGGCGAGGATGTGCTGATTACCGGCGCGGGGCCGATCGGAATCATGGCCGTCGCGATCGCCAAGCATGTGGGCGCGCGCAACGTCGTGATCACCGATATCAACGACTATCGCCTCGAACTCGCGCGCAAGATGGGCGCGACGCGCGCCGTCAACGTCGCACGCGAGTCGCTGCGCGACGTGATGGCCGATCTGCGGATGACCGAAGGCTTCGACGTCGGCCTCGAGATGTCGGGCGTGCCGAGTGCCTTCACGAGTCTGCTCGAGGCGATGAACCACGGCGGGAAGGTCGCGCTGCTCGGCATTCCGCCCGCGCAGACGGCGATCGACTGGAACCAGGTGATCTTCAAGGGGCTCGAGATCAAGGGCATCTATGGCCGCGAGATGTTCGAGACCTGGTACAAGATGGTCGCAATGCTGCAAAGCGGCCTCGATTTGTCGCCGATCATCACGCATCGCTTCGCCGCCGACGATTACGAGAAAGGCTTCGCCGCGATGCTGTCCGGTGAAAGCGGCAAGGTGATTCTGGACTGGACCGCGTGATCGTCCGACGACACGGAGCGATATGCGCATCGCTCCGTGTCGCTCGCATCCATCGCCGTTCGGATAGGTGGGCCCGCGCTCGATTTCGCGCTTAAGGTGAGAAGATTCGGGAGTCCGGTGTGCGCGTTGGATCTTCGGCCGGTTGGTAGCTTCGACACGTTGAAGCCGCTACCTCGCGCCGTAGATTGCGGGCATCGACGTACTGTCACTCGCCGTCGTATTCGCCACGGAGAAACGCCGAAGCTCGCGATTCCGATCGTGCGACATCGTCGGTGATCGACCATCGCCATGCGGTTTCACCTTCAGCTCTTCCAGTGCGCACCGTGACGGTGATTCGTATGACGCGAATCGCCGCCGATGCCGCGTCGCACTTTTCCCTTTCGTTCTCCGGCTGCCGCGTACAGTTGCACACTGGACGGGCACACAGCAGCGTGAATCGATCGACGCTGCTCCGGCTCACCGAGCGTCATCCGCACCGCGTTTCCCTTTCGCTCACCGACTGCGGCGTACACATGCACACTTGCTGCCCACGCAACAGCGTGAACGAATCGACGTCACCCCAGCTCACCGAACGTCATCCACACGTATCCCTTACCCGCGCGCTCGCGTCCCACCCCGCCCGACTTTCCCCTCTCGCCGCCAAGGTCTCATCGCAAACCGCTTGACGACGGAGAACGATCGTTCTACCTTGGCGTAATGAACATACAGATCGATCCGTCCGCCGGACCCGCCGACTCCGGCGTGCGCGAGCGTCTGCTCGACGCAGCCGAGGCGCTGATCTATTCAGGCGGCATCCATGCAACCGGTGTCGATGCGATCGTGAAGCGCTCCGGCGCCGCACGAAAGAGCTTTTATTCGCATTTCGAATCGAAGGAAGCGCTGGTCGTGGCGGCGCTCGAACGCCGCGACGCGCGCTGGATGCGCTGGTTCGTCGACGCGACGCTCGCGCGCGGCAAGTCGCCACGTGCGCAGCTGCTCGGCATGTTCGACGTTCTGCGCGACTGGTTTGCGCAGCCTGGTTTCCACGGCTGCGCGTTTCTGAACACGTCAGGCGAGATCGCGGATGCCGACGATCCGGTGCGCGTCGTCGCACGCGAGCACAAGGCGCGCTTGCTCGCATTCGTGCGCGAGCGGCTCGACGCCTATGCGGACGTCGCCGGCATCGAGCGGCGCACGCTGGCGCGGCTCGCGCGTCAGTGGCTCGTGCTGATCGACGGCGCGATCGGCGTCGCGCTCGTAAGCGGCGACGCCGGCGCTGCCCGCGATGCGCGCGCCGCGGCGGAATTGTTGCTCGATGCCGCGCTGCGGTCGTCGACGTCGTAAAGGCGAAACCCGGCCGCGCGCGACGCGGCCATCACGTTGAACAGGAGCGTCCGATGTCCGATTCCGTCGAAGTCCGTCCCCCCGTCCCGCCGTTTACGCTCGAAACCGCGCGTCAAAAGGTCCGTGCCGCCGAAGATGCGTGGAACACGCGCGATCCGCAGCGCGTCTCGCTCGCCTATACGCCGCAAAGCCGCTGGCGCAATCGTGCCGAGTTCGTGACCGGTCGCGAAGCGATCGTCGGCCTGCTGCAACGCAAGTGGACGCGCGAACTCGACTATCGGCTCATCAAGGAGCTGTGGGCATTCGGCGGCAACCGGATCGCGGTGCGCTTCGCGTACGAATGGCACGACGATGCCGGCAACTGGTTCCGCTCGTACGGAAACGAGAACTGGGAGTTCGACGAGAACGGTCTGATGGCGCACCGTCACGCGAGCATCAACGACTTGCCGATTCGCGAAGCGGATCGCCTGTTCCGCTGGCCGCTCGGCCGACGCCCGGACGATCATCCGGGGCTGTCGGACCTCGGGCTGTAACGCGGGCCGCATGTGCATCGGCTCCTCGGGCTGCAGGAATTCGCGTACGCGTGCCTGACGGTGAGGAAATACGGGAGCCGATGCGTCGACGGTGAGATTTTTCGGGAGCAGGTGGAGCGACGCACGACGCGCATGCTTCGAACGGTACGATGCACGGTCGCATGATGCGCGAAGCGTCGATACCACTGCGAGCAACGATATCGACGTGGTATCGACCGGTGCGCACAAGCAGCCTCTGCTTCTCACCGCGCGCATTCGTCATCGCGATTCGACGAAGAACCGTGCCTGCAAAGCGAAGGTGCGCCGCGATGTGAATCGCATCTCACCGATCGCATGGGCCTTCGTATGCGATTACTCGGCGCGAATGGCCCCGCGTGCCGTAAGCGGTGCGATACATCACCGCACCGCACCGCACCGCACCGAAGCGTTCGCGCTTTCAACACGGCAACCATCGACGCCCACCTTCGCATGACCGCGCTCGCCCGCTCGCCGATCGAACCGACAAGCGCCGCAAAACCAGAACCTCGCTGCCACGCACCGCCGCCGCATCACCGCGCGATTCGCGCCGCGATCGCCTCGCCTACTTCCTGCGTGGCAGCGTGGCCGCCAAGATCGCGCGTACGCGGCCCGTTGCGCAGCACGTCCTCGATCGCCGCGACGATCGCATCGTGCGCGTCGCGTTCGCGGCCTGCTCCGTTGCCGAGGAAGTCGAGCATCATCGCGGCCGACCAGATCATCGCGATCGGGTTTGCGATGAACTGCCCCGCGATGTCGGGCGCCGATCCGTGCACGGGCTCGAACAGCGACGGGAACGTGCGATCGGGGTTCAGGTTGCCCGACGGTGCGATGCCGATCGTGCCCGTGCACGCAGGGCCGAGATCGGACAGGATGTCGCCGAACAGGTTCGACGCGACGACGACGTCGAAGCGATCCGGCTGCAGCACAAAGCGCGCGGACAGAATGTCGATGTGCTGCTTGTCCCACGCGACGTCCGGATAGCGTTCGGCCATCTCGGCCGCGCGCGCGTCCCACCATGGCATGCTGATCGCGATGCCGTTGCTCTTGGTCGCGACGGTGAGCTGCTTCGCGCGCCGCTGCGCGAGTTCGAACGCGAACTTCAAAACGCGCTCGGTGCCGTGCCGCGTGAAAATCGCCTGCTGCATCACGACTTCGCGCTCGGTGCCTTCGAACATCGTGCCGCCGACCGACGAATATTCGCCTTCGGTGTTTTCGCGCACGATCATGAAGTCGATGTCGCCCGCGCGACGGCCGGCGAGCGGCGACGGCACGCCGTCGAACAGGCGCGCGGGCCGCAGATTGATGTACTGGTCGAATTCGCGACGGAATTTCAGCAGCGAGCCCCACAGTGATACGTGGTCGGGCACCGTGGCCGGCCAGCCGACCGCGCCGAACAGGATCGCGTCCATGCCGGACAACTGCGCCTTCCAGTCGTCCGGCATCATCTTGCCGTGCTGCGCGTAGTAGTCGCAGCTGGCCCAGTCGATATGCGTGAATTGAAAGCGGATGCCGAACCGCGCGCTGACCGCGTCGAGCGCGCGCAACCCTTCGGGCATCACTTCACGGCCGATGCCGTCGCCGGGAATGACGGCAATGTTGTAGATCCTGTCGCTCATCCAACGCTCCTTCGCCGATCGGACGACCGCCCGCACCATGCGTGGCGGCAACGTCTCGTCATTCTATTTATTTCCATCCGGATTAAAATCGTGCGAAACGTTAATCGACTTTCCACAGATCGTGAACAAATCGCCGAACCTCGAAGACCTGCGCGTGTTCAGCCTCGTCGTCCGACTGGCCAGCTTCAGCGCGGCCGCCGAGCAGCTCGCGGTGTCGGCTGCATACGTGAGCAAGCGCATCGCGATGCTCGAGACGCAGCTCGGCACGCGCCTGCTGCATCGTTCGACGCGTCGCGTGACGGTGACCGAAGCGGGCGAGCGCGTGTTCGCGCATGCCGAGAAGATCCTCGACGACGTCGATCATCTCGTCGAAGACGTCTCGACGACGCGCACGGTACCGCGCGGCACGCTGCGCATTTCGAGCAGTTTCGGTTTCGGCCGGCACGTCGTCGCGCCGGCGCTGCTCGACTTCAGCGCGCGCTATCCGCAGCTGAACGTGCGGCTCGATCTGTTCGACCGGCTCGTCGACGTGGCGGCCGAGGGATACGACCTCGACGTGCGGATCGGCGACGAGATCGCCGATCGTCTGATCGCGCGCCGCCTCGCCGCGAACTACCGCGTGTTATGCGCGTCGCCCGACTATCTCGCGCGGCGCGGCATGCCACGCACGCTCGCGGATCTCGCGTCGCACGACTGCCTCGCGATCAAGGAGCGCGATCATCCGTTTGGCGTATGGCGATTGAACGTGCGCGGCGATACGGTGACCGTGAAGGTCGGCGGCGCGTTGTCGACGAATCACGGCGAAGTGGCCGTGCAATGGGCGCTGGCCGGACGCGGCATCGTGCTGCGCTCGATCTGGGAAGCCGGGCCGCTGATCGACAGCGGCGCGCTGTGCCGCGTGCTGCCCGATGCTGTGCAGCCGGCGAACATCTGGGCGGTCTATACGGAACGCGTGGCCGCGTCGGCGAAGGTGCGCGTGTGCGTCGATTTTCTCGCGCAGGCGCTGGCCGGACTCAACGCCGACTCGGTTGCCGGCGCGGCCTGACGCCGCGCGACGCGGCCAAAGGTGAGCGTTTACGGGAGGCCGAATCGCGCGTCGCAAACCGGCCGAACATCGCGGCAACGTGGGCGGCATGGGGGCGTGCCGCTCACGCCGGTCATACAAGAGATCAATGTCGACAGCCCGGTTTGACCGATCACGAGCGAGCGGCGGCCCGCTTGTGCGAGCTTCGGTGAGGCCGCGGTATCCGGCATGGAGTCCACGCCGCGCATTGAGCCGGCGCTTTACAGCGGCCGCCGCCATTGCGACTCTCGATTCCCTGCCTCTTCACTTGACGCACCCGCGGCCGCCTCGCCGAATCATTTCGCGAGGTCGTGCTCCGCGAGACCGATCGCCTTGTAGTCGTAGGTTGGGTAGAACTCGGTGCGATATGCGCCCCACGCCGTATCCTCGAGCACGCGGTTCACTTCGCGCAGCCGCGACGCCGGCAGCCGCAACACGATGATCTGCCCGATGCCCATCGTCACGGTCCAGCTGACCACGTCGATGCCGGGAGGCGGAAACGCCTTGTAGAACCCCTGTTTCGCGAGCTGCGCGTTCAGCTCGGCGAGCGGGCGCGACTGGTCGTGCTTCAGAAAGACGGTCAGCAGTATCGCGTTGTCAGGCGTCGCGGCGACCGTGCTCGTCGGCACGTTCGACGTCTGGGCAAACGCGGGCGCGCTGCACGCCACGGCGGCCGCGAACGAGGCGGCAGTCGTGAGCGCGCGAATGGGGAAATGCGGAAACGTCGGCATGACATGACTCCGTGGCTGCGTGGACACGATCGCCATCATGCATGATGGCGCCGATTGCTGCCGGGAGCGGGCCGCCTTAATGCCGCATGCGGCGGGTCGGGCGTAACGGATCAGGTCTGGATCGAGCGAGGTCGGCTGGCCGAAGGCCGTTCATCGGTCGGCGGCCGCAGCGCTCCGCGCGCGACGGACGCCGGCATCGGCAACGGCTGGCGGCCGAGCCTGCCGATGTGCTGACGAATCGCGACAGCGGTAATTCGCGATCCTGTCGTCTCGCATCGCGCGACTGTCTCGCACCAAAGGAGCGTGAGAATCGATTCGACGGCATACGGCGATTCAAGCTGAGCAACGAAACGGTGATCGTGAAAGTTGCGCGGCGCCGCGTGCTGCTCGATACAGTGCCGCTGGGCACCATTGGGAACGACTGTTCAGAACACGTCGGCCGTACAGGCGAAGCCACGCGTGCGCGTCGATTCTCTTTCGCAGACGCAGACGCAGGCGCGGCTGATTATCGACTCGGCGCACCGCGCGCCGTGCTGCCACACCACGCACTAAAGGTGAGCTTTTACGGGAAGTCCGAACCGCGCGTCGAGAACCGGCCGACTCTCGCCCGAACGTGAGCTGCACGGCCACGTGCCGCTCACCATCGATTCAGCGCAGCGCGGCCGCGATGTCACGCGCATACCCCGCGCATCAAAGCCGGTTGTCTTTCGCGAGCGTCAGCACGCGCGCCCAGCGCTGCGCGTCGCGCTTGTCCATCATCGGCAGCTTCCACTCGCTGCGTGCGCCGTCGTGCACGCGCACGACCAGATGCCAGCGGCCGTCGACCGGCTCCGCTTCGCAGCCGTCGAGTTGCGACAGCGTATAGCGGCCGTCCGCGCCGTCGTGCGACAGCCACAGCAGGCCCTGCGTCGCGGACACGCGCAGTTCGCCCCACGCGCGATGCATCGTGTGCGTCCAGCCTTGCTCCTTCGTATTCGGCGCGACGTCGCGGCGCCGTTTGATCCACCACGCGATCAGCGCGAACAGCAACGCGGCGGCAAGCACGGCCGCCGCGATTGCGATCGGCCGGCCGAACTGCGCGGCGATCACGTGAAATGTATGAACCGCACCCCAGCCGACGGCAATGAGCGCGAACAGTGCAATGAAAATCGGCATGACAAAAACGGAAAGGAAAACGGGCCGGCACACCGATCGTGCCGGCCCGCATGCACGCATTACCGTCGACGGTGAATGTCGTGCGTGACGAAGCCCGCATCGTTGGTGGGCAGCGCGAGGCCGTCCTTCACCGCGAGCGTCTTGCGGATGTCGTCGAGCCCTGCGGACCAGTGGTCGCGCATCGTCGACAGACCGAACTGATAGTCCTTGTAATGATGCTCGTACGCCTTTTGCTGATAGATCAGATGCTGGATGTTGTACTTCTTGCCGTTCGACATCGCCTCGGCCTCGATGCACCACGGATCGGTCTTGCGCCGTTCCTCGGGCACCTGATCGAGCACGTGGCGCAGCACGTTGCGATAGCGCTGTTCGCGCTGCAGCGTATCGGTCACGAAACGCGTGCGGCTCGAGTACTGCACGTCCTTCGTGCGCTCGGCGACGTCGGCCATCGTGCGCGGCAGCGGCCCGCGCGCGCTCCAGAGGTCGACCTGGAACGCGAGCGTGTCGCGTCGCGGGCGCGCGCGCAGCACTTCCATCAGCGGCGTATTCGAGACGACGCCGCCGTCCCAGTAGTATTCGCCGTCGATCTCGACCGGCGGGAACGCGGGCGGCAGTGCGCCGGACGCCATGAAGTGCTCGGGCAGGAGACGGATGCGCGAGTTGTCGAAGTAGACGAAGTTGCCGGTGCCGACATTGACCGCACCGACCGACACGCGCGTCTCGCCCGAATTGATCCGGTCGAAGTCGCAGAGCTTCAGCAGCGTCGCGCGCAGCGCCGAGGTGTCGTACCAGCTGATCTTCTGCGGATGATCGGACACGCCCGGCAGCGGCGGCGGAAAGCGCGGAACGAAGAAGCCCTGCTGTCCCTGCATCATCGCGCTCGCGGCCTGCGTCGCGGTGAAGAACGTGCGGATCTGGTCGATGCTGTTGAACAGCGCGAACTCGAATGCGGCGGGAATCGCCGGAAAGAACGCGGGCTGGCAGATCGTTTCCCAGAATTCGCGCAGCCGCTCCACGCGATGCTCGGGCGCGTTGCCGGCGATCAGCGCGGTGTTCAGCGCACCGATCGAGATGCCCGCGATCCAGTCGAGCGGAATGCCGGCCTCGTGCAGGCCTTCGAATACGCCGGCCTGATACGCGCCGAGCGCGCCGCCGCCTTGCAGCACGAGCGCGATCGTCTCGTACGGCAGCGAGCGCGCGGCAGCCGGCGCGCCGGCTTCGTGCTGCAGTTCGGCCGCGTCGACCGCCTGCTTTTCGGTGCGGGCGTGCGGCTTCATTGCATGAACCAGCCGTGGCTGACGACGAACGATTGACCGGTCAGCGCCGCGCTCGGGAACGCC
>NZ_KV786731.1:0-6785 GCF_001806955.1 Burkholderia sp. HMSC10F09 | reverse complement strand
CACCGCACCGGCCGGCTCGACGACGGCACCGGCCGCGAGCGGCGCGCCGATCGCGCCGGCGATGCCGACCGTGCCCGCAAGCAGTCCGGCCGCGCAGTAAGGTCGGCGGCCTCGACGCTCGCTACGCTCTCAAAGCCCGCTGTCAGGCATTGCCGGTAACCTGCCGTGCGGCAATCCCGGCGGCGGGCCGCTATCGGGCAGGTTGAACGGCCCGGCCATTCGTAACGTTCGAGCTGGTTGTGCGCCGTCTCGCGCGGCAAGCTGTTCTGCGCAGTCAGCGTCGCGCCCGGCTTCTCGAAATCGAAATCGTCGGTGGTCCAGACGCCCGATCGCAGGCGCTCCGTCGCCTCGAAGCGATCGACGTGCTCGCGGTCGATCTTCCGGCCCGGCGGGTAGTACTCGAGCGTCTGATACGCGACGCTTTCCACGCTCCGATAGGCGCCCGGACCGTCGACCAGCACCAGGCGGTGCACGCCTTGCGAATGTTCGAAGAACCACGCGATGCCGTGTTCTTCCATCAAGCGCTGGGCAAACGCGAAATCGGATTCGCCGTACTGGACCTGATAGCGCAGCGGCCTGTAGGTGCGGCCAACGCGCATCTCGAACGAATACCAATACGAACCGAAGACCTCGCGCAGGATGTCGAGCACGCTCTTCCTCTGGAAGATGCGATAGTCGGTCCGCTCGCGCGCCAGCGCGAGCCACGGCTCCAGCACGACGCGGTAACGGCACTGGCGATTCAGTTGGTCCACGTAGCTGGCCGCCGTCACGATGCCGCTGATTTCTCGCGTACCGGCGCCCCGGTTCGCCGCGCCCGCCTGGCCGGCCATCCCCGCGACAAAGCTGCCCATCCCGTCCAGCTGGATCGTGACGGTCAGTTCCTTGCCGAGCATCGCCTTGAGATCGAGGTTGGCCAGGATCTCGGCCGGCAGTCGCGGATCGGCGGACGTCGTCAGCCAGAGGTCGTACGTGTACGGCGTGGAAAGCTGTTCCGTGCCCCGCATCGCGCTCAGGTGCAGCATCGGACCGATGCCTTCGACGTCCGGCAGCGCCGGGCCGCCGACCGAGAAGGTCCGGTTCGTCGTGAAATTCACCATGCGTGCTGGCCCTCGACCGCTTGATCGTTGTTATCCGTTACCGACTGCATGAACCGCGCTCCTCCCCGAGTCAGGCTGCGCTGCGCGTCCCCATCCGAACCGGCCAGCGCATCAGCTCGCCGCGCTGCGGCGAGCGCAGCACGGACTGAGTAAAAGAATGTGTCGAAACGTGACGAGCGACGTAGTGCTCGAGGATCACGCCAAATAGAAAAGGGCTCGCGCCGTCAAAGCCGGCCTCGTCCACGGTCAGCACGCATTCGATGCCTCGACCGAACCGCAACGGGCCCTGGCCGGGCAGTTTCTTCGTCACGGGACGCGTCTCGACACGGATCAGGCTGTCGATCTGTCGACGCAAACGCACGTCGTCGCGAGCGGCAAACAAAATCAGAATGTCGCGTAGCGCCCTTCCGTCCTGAGTCTCCAGCCTGCCGTAGTCGAGGTTCAGCTGACCGATCAGCCGCCATGCCGCGTCTCCCTGTGCAAGCGGCGCACGTGCAGCGCTCGGCGCACGGACGAGTTCCGTTCGCCTGACGGGCGCGCTGATTTCGACAGTCAGATCGGTCGCACCGTCGGGCTCCAGCAAGCTCGGCAGATCGCCGTTGGTCAACCATGCATCCACCGACAGGTATTTCATGGCCTGCGGATAGGATTGCTCATCTTCATCGACCAGTGAAACGAACACGTCGGTACTCACGTATGGCGTACGAGCGCCGTAGCGACGGTATGACGTCTTCGCCGTTCCCTGCTCGCGGCGGATCGTGAAATAGCGCCCGTGATCGGCTTTATTGTTCAGCAGCGCCCGGTACAGCGGCCGAAACTCGAGCGATGCCGCTCCTTTGCTGACGAAGCCATGCAACGCCTCCACCGCGAACACCTCGTAATCCGAGCCGTTCTGCCTGTCGGGCTGCACGAGAATTTCGGCGCCCGTGCCCGGCACCTCGGCGGGATCGCTCGTGCGGCGAAACAGGTTGATGACCGGCGTACAGAAGAGGGCGAAGCGGGAAGCGTCGACGTGCTCGACCAGCGAACCGTCGAATCGATCCAGCAGCACGACGATCTCGGCTTCGCGATCGGTCAAATATCGCAATCCCGCATTCAGACCGGTCAGCGTGAAAAACCAGAAGCGCGCGGGACACGTCGCATATTCGTGCAGCAGGTTATGGCCATGAAACTTCGTCCCGACGAGCGGCAGCAAGCTCTCGTCGACAGCCAGCCCCGTATGCTCGATGGCGCGATCGCGGACAACGCCGAATGATCGGTTCGAATCGGCGAAACGATTCGGGATCCCGATCACGGACGCCACGGCGCCAGCGTGGATCAGCTCGAACAGCCGCGATGCGACGCGCTCGTCGCCTGCCAGGTAGACGGGCAACCGACCGAGACCGCGCAGCTCATCGAAGCGCGCTTCGCCGGTGGTACGGAGCCTGAGACGCAATGCGCCGCGAATCGGCCGGTCGGCTGCGCCATAGCGCTCTACCGATGGAATGTCCGGCGGCACGCCGGTCAGGCGCGCCGAAACGATCTCCAACGGATACAGCGTCACATCGAGACCGCTGCGAAACGTGCAGGGCGTGCGCTCACCATCGGGCACGCGGCTCGTGAACGCCGTGCCGCGAGGGACACGAAAACCCTCGAGCAAATTGCCTTGCTGTTCGTCGGGATAGAGACGCGCTACCGCGATCGATGGCGTTGGGGCGACGTAGTTCGGATAGACGGTTTCGAGCAGCCGGCTGCTCAGCAACGGGAACGCGGCATCCAGTTTCAACTGCAGCCGGGCCGTCGTGAAACTCGCGGCTTGCACCAGACGCTCGACAAAGGGATCGGCAATCTCGCCGGCATGCAGGCCCAGCCGACGCGCAATCTTCGGATGCGCCTGCGCAAACTCCTCCACCAGCTCCTTGAAATAGAGCAGTTCTCGAGAGTAGGCGTCAAGCAGATGAGGGTTCATGGCACGCGCAATCCGGGTTCCACGCCAAGCGTTCGACGGCATCGCTGTCGGCAATGTGTCGAATGCTAGTCGCAAAGACCATCTCAAAAAATCCCTGGCGGAACCGAGAAGTCGGATCGACATCCCGCATCGGCGATGCGTGTTTTCGAGATATAAACCGTTGTCCTGATCATTGCATTGACAACGTGATCCGCGGGCAAGTCCCTGCGCGCGTGCGCGTCGCTCAGGGATCTCTTGAAGTTCGCTGCTTGTACCATCGTGCAGATGCACGGGTCGCGAATGGTCGGAAGCGCCGCATCATGCAGCGCTCTTTTAACTTGAGTATGAAAGGGAGAGACGCGGCGTCCGCCGCTCAGACGATCCGCAGCGCGCCTTCGCGCCCGAACGCATGCCGTGCCTGGATCAGCGTCGTGCGCGCGGCACGCGCGTCGCTCGCGACCTGCAACAGCGGGCCGAGTTGCGACGGCTGCTTCAGCAGCTCGCGCAGAATCGGCAGGATGGCGGTGCTGCCGTCGTCGCGCAGCCCGGCGGTCGCCGCGCGCGGCAGCGTGCGCCACGCGGGATCGACGATCGCGCGGCACACCGCGAAAGGCACGCCACGCGCCGCCGCGAACGCAGCGGCGATATGCGACTCCATGTCGACGGCGAGCGCGCCCTTCGCGCGATGCAGCGACGCCTTCTCCTGCTCGGTGACGACGGGCGCGGTGACGGCCGCGATCGCACCGCGACACACGCGCGTCCATACCGGCGTGTCGTGCAAGGCGACGACGAGCCGCGCGCTCCAGTCGGCGTCGGTCTGCACGCGGCCGAACGGCCCGTCGACCGCATCGGCGACGACGAGCGCGCCCGGCTTCAGGTCAGGGGCCAGACCGCCGGCCGTGCCGAAGCTCACGATGCCCGCGCAGCCGCGCGCAGTCGCTTCGGTGAGCGCCCGCTCGAGCCGGTCGGCGCGCGCCGCGAACACGGCCTCGACGCCGTCGCCGCGCGCTATGCGCGCCTCGAACGCCATGCCCGTCACCGCGATGACGGGCAGCCCGCCGCTCTGCCGCGATGCCATCCGCGTCAGATCCCGACCGTGACGCGCGTCGTGTTGTCGCGCTTCAGGTTGCGGTAGCGCGCCAGCGCCCACAGCGGGAAGAACTTGCGATAGCCGTGATAGCGCAGATAGAACACGCGCGGGAAGCCCGTCGCGGTGAAGCGCGCTTCGTCCCACAGGCCGTGCTCCTTCTGTTCGGCGATCAGGTAGTCGATCCCGCGCTTGACCGCCGGATTGTTGACCTCGCCGGCCGCCATCAGGCCGAGCAGCGCCCATGCCGTCTGCGATGCGGTGCTCGGTGCGGGCTCGTAGCCGCGGTAGTTCAGCTTGTAGCTGTCGCCGTCCTCGCCCCAGCCGCCGTCCTTGTTCTGAATCGACAGCAGCCATTGCGCGGCGCGCTTCACGCGCGCGTCGTCCGGCCCGAGGCCCGCCGCGTTCAGCGCGCACAGCGCCGTCCACGTGCCGTACACGTAGTTCATCCCCCAGCGGCCGTACCAGCTGCCGTCCGGCTCCTGCTCCTTCAGCATGTAGTCGAGCGCGCGGCGCGCCGCGTCGCTGGTCAGCGCGGTTTCGCCGAGCTGCGACAGCATCGACAGACAGCGGCCCGACACGTCGGCCGTCGGCGGATCGAGCAGCGCGCCGTGATCGGAGAACGGGATGTTGTTCAGGTAGTACTGCGTGTTTTCCGGCTCGAACGCGCCCCAGCCGCCGTCGCTGCTCTGCATGCCGACAACCCACTCGCGCGCACGCGCGATCGACTCGCGATACGTGTCGGACTGGTTCAGCTTTTGCGCGCGATCCATCGCCATCGCGACGACGGCCGTATCGTCGACGTCCGGGTAGTGCGGGTTCGCGTACTGGAACGCCCAGCCGCCGGGACGCACGTGCGGACGGCGCGAGATCCAGTCGCCGCGCACGTCGAGGATCTGCAGCGGACGCAGCCAGTCGAGGCCGCGCACTGCCGCCTGCTCGGCGCGCGGATCGCGCGTCTCGAGCAGCGCATGCGCGGCGAGCGAGGTATCCCAGACGGGCGACAGGCACGGCTGGCAATAGGCTTCATCTTCGTGCACGACGAGCAGCTTCTCGATCGACTTGCGTGCGATCGCGCGATTCGGATGATCTTCCGCATAGCCGAGCACGTCGTACATCATCACCGCGTTGGCCATCGCCGGATAGATCGCGCCGAGGCCGTCCTCGCCGTTCAGCCGCTCGTCGACGAACGCGACGGCCTGACGAATCGCGCGCTCGCGCGTATAAGCCGGAAACAGCCCGTCGACCGCGCGCAGCACATGATCGACCGCACGGAAGAACGCGAACCAGCCGGCGCTCTGGTGACCCTGGCGCGGCAGCAGGCCCGCGTTGACGGGCGGATCGATGAACAGCTCGTCGATGCGGACGCCGCGCGGATTCTTCGCAAGCGGTCGCTTCGCATTCAGCACGAGCAGCGGCACGATCACCGTGCGCGCCCAGTACGACACCTTCGACAGATGGAACGGGAACCACTGCGGCAGCAGCATGATCTCGACCGGCATCATCGGCACCGCGCGCCACGGAATCGCGCCGTACAGCGCGAGCTGAATCCGCGTGAACACGTTCGACATCTCGGCGCCGCCCATCGCGTGGATCGCGCGGCGCGCGCGCTGCATGTGCTCGGCGTTTTCGTCGTCGCCGATCACCTTCAGCGCGAAGTACGCCTTCACGCTCGCGCTGATGTTCGGCGCGCCGTCGGTAAACAGCGGCCAGCCGCCGTCGGCCTGCTGGATCCGGCGCAGATAGCGGCCGATCTTCTGTTCGAGCTCGAGATTCGGCGTCTCGCCGAGATAGTGGACGAGCAGCACGTATTCGGCGGGAATCGTCGAATCGGCTTCGAGTTCGTAGACCCAGTGCCCGTCCGCGTTCTGCGCGGCGAGCAGCGCGTCGGTCGCGCGTGCGACGGCCGCATCGAGCTCGGCCGGCACGGTGCCGGCCGACAGGGTAGCCATATCGGTGAGATCGTTCATCGGTCCCTCTCTTATTGTGTCTGGAGCGCATCCGCGGCCTGCTGGCCGGAACGGATCGCGCCCTCGATCGTGGCGGGCAAGCCGGTGGCAATCCAGTCCCCCGCCAGCACAAGGTTGGTCCAGCGCGTACGCACGGCCGGACGTTTCATTTCCTGCGACGGCACCGCCGCAAATCCCGCGCGCGGCTCGACCACGAGCTGCCACGGCGGGACGATCGCCGCGTTCGCGCCCGTCACGCGCGCCACGTCTTCCCACAGCCGCCGCGCAAGCGCCTCGCGCGGCAGGTCGAGCCAGCGGCCGGCATCGTGAACCGTCGCCGCGAGCTGGCCCTCGCCGGTGCGCACGGCATCGGCGACGCCGTTGATGACGGTCGTGTCAAGCGGCGCGCCGGGCGGCGGCTCGGCCGCGAAATAGGCGGTCGCGACCGCGCCGAACGCGTCGGGCGCGGCCAGATCGGGCACGAGCGGCTGCGCAACGTCCGGCGGCACGGCCAGCACGACCGCGTCGCCCGGCGCGAGATCGATTCGCTGCCCGCCGGCCGCGAGCGCGTCGACCGCGTTGCCGCGCGCGCCGAACTCGAGCGCATCGAGCCGCGAGCGCAGCCGGATCTGCGCGCCGCCGTGCTGCAGCATCCGCAGCGCCGGTTCGACGAACGCGCTACCGAGCCCGTGCCGCGCGACGAGCGGCCGGCAGCCGGGGCCGCC
>NZ_KV786730.1:0-1874 GCF_001806955.1 Burkholderia sp. HMSC10F09 | reverse complement strand
CGAAGTCGAACCATTCCATCGCGTTGCCGAATGCCATCGCGCCGACTGCACGCTTGAGCACCGCGCGGTCGACGATCGTGATGTCGTCCAGCTTGACGGACTTGCGCGAAGAGCGGGCTTTCGCGGGGCGCGCTTGCGACGTACTCAATGATGTCTCCTGGAAGGGCCTCGATGCCCGGCCGAGCGGACGCGCGGCGCGCGTGCGCCGGCCATCGGGGGACGAAGCGGATGTCTCGGTTCGCGGCGATGCCGTCGACGCGCGCGCGCCGGCCGACACCTCGCGAGTGTGTTGGTGGAAAACAGTGTAGAGAAACGGGCGGCACCGACTATCGGTCATCCGCCCGGAAACCGGTCGTAAACGACACGGATGGCGCCCGGTGACAACTGGCGGCGCGGGCGCATCTGCGCGGCGGGGCAGGCGGTCCGCATCGCGCCGGCGCCGGTCTATACAGCAACGCCGCGCGCGCGGCCGACGCCGCATGGCGCAGGCCGGCGCCGCGCAGACGGGCTCAGAACGCGTGCCGAATCCCGACGTTCGCGCCGACGGTCGTCCCCGTCGCGCCATAGAGCGCGTTGTTGATGCCGAGCCCCGTGTTCATCGCGCCGTGGTTGTCGACCATCGCGACCTGCGCATAGAGCGAGGTCGCCTTCGACAGGCTGTAGCTCGCACCGACCGCCGCGAGCAGCGAATGATTCGCGGTGTCGTTGCGATCGCTCGTATACCAGACGCCGCCGTTCAGATCGACGGCCGGTGTCGCCTGATAGTCGAGCCCGCCGCCGTACACGTTGTTGCTGAACGAGCCGCCGACCTTGTAGCTCGCGAACGAGGCTTTCGCGGTGACGGGCCCGAACCGGTACGCGGCGCCGATCGTGCGGCCGACGAACGCGACAGTGCTCGGCACCGGCGTTGCCGCGGTGCCGCCGTCGTTGCCGTCGTAGAACGCGGCGTTGATCATGAAGCCGCCGTGCTCGTACTTGAGGCTCGCCGAATACTGGCGTCCGGCCTGGAAGTTGCCGGCGGCGCCGCCGAACGCGAACATCGCGCTGCCCGTCAGGCCCGCGATCGTCGGGCTCGTATACGACACGGCGTTCGCGTTGAACAGGCCCGTCACGAGCACGTTGTCGACGTACGGAATCAGTCCGCTGCCGAAGTGCGAGAAGCTGCGCGGATCGGAATCGAAGATCGCGAGCAGGAACGGTGAATACTGCAGGCCCGCCTTCACCGTGCCGAACGCGCCGTCGAGTCCGACCCACGCCTGCCGGCCGAAGAAATTGCCGTTCGAATGATTGAACGCGCCATTCGTGACGGCGAAGCCGCTTTCGAGCTGGAACTTCGCTTTCAGGCCGCCGCCGAGATCCTCGGTGCCCATCATGCCGAACGTCGTCGGCGTCATCCCGGTGTCGGTCATCGCGAACTGGCGGCCCGCGTTGCGTCCGGTCGTCGCGTCGAGCGTCTTGTTCGTATAGAGCAAGGCGGCGTCGAGATTGCCGTACAGCGTCACGCTGCTTTGCGCGAACGCGCCGCTGCAGGCCATTGCGCCGGCGGCCGCCGCGCAGCCGATCCAGAAGGTGTGCTTCATGTGTGTCTCCAGTGTTGTTGTACGTCGGAAAGCGTCGAACAGAATCCAAATGCATCGAACAGCGAAGGCGACGTCTGCCGGCGAACCGGCATCCGTCGCGCAGGCCGTGCAGGCGGATGGCGCGCGGCGGGAACGCACGGCGGCGCGATCGGTTGGCGATCGGCGCGCGAGCGCGTTCGCGGCACGGGTCGGTGCCGGAACGAGCGTGCGTCGAAGATGTCGTGAGCGGCCGGCAATGCCGGCACGCGCTACAGTGCGCGGGCGAGCTGCTCGAGAATCGCCGGATTCTCGAGC
>NZ_KV786729.1:0-4113 GCF_001806955.1 Burkholderia sp. HMSC10F09 | reverse complement strand
GCGCGCGACATGCCGGCGCTCGGCGTGCGTTTCACGCTGCGCGGCTGGCAGCCGGCCGACGATCCCGCGCGCATCGCGCGCTGGTTCGACACGCCGCGCGTGCGCGACGGCTGGCCCGGCGCGCAGCCCGGCACGGCGGCCGACTTCGAGCCGCACGTGACGCCGCTCGTCGGCTGCTTCGACGGCGAGCCGTTCGCGTATTTCGAAGCGGTATGGCTGAAGGAGGATGCGCTCGCGCCGCACGTTGCCGCGCGCGACTACGACCGCGCGCTGCGGATGCTGGTCGGCGAGTCGCGCTGGCGCGGCGCGCACTGCATCGCCGCGTGGCTGCCGAGCGTCGTCCATTACCTGTTTCTCGACGATCCGCGTACCGAAGCGATCGGCTGCGCCGTACCGGCCGGCCACGCGCGGATCGCCGAGCTGCTCGCGCGGCACGGCTTCGCGCGGCGGCGCCGTCTCGCGCTCGCCGACGGACAGCCGCTGTGGATGTGCACGCGGCGCGACACGTTCTTCTCCGGCCGTCACGTCTGACGGGCCGGTTCATCGACAAGGGAGCTGAGACATGCAGAGAGAAACCGTATTCGACCTGATCGGCGTCGGCTTCGGGCCGTCGAATCTGGCGCTGGCCGTGCGCCTCGCCGAGCGCGGCGGCCCGCGCGCGCTTGCGCATTGCTTCGTCGAGCGGCAGCCCGCGTTCGGCTGGCATCGCGGGATGCTGCTCGACGACTGCCGGATGCAGATCTCGTTTCTGAAGGATCTCGTCACGATGCGCGATCCGAAGAGCCGCTACACGTTCATCAACTATCTGTTCGAACGCGGCCGGCTGAACGAATTCATCAACCTGAAGAACTTTTATCCGACGCGTGTCGAATTCCACGACTACCTGAGCTGGGTCGCCGACGCCTTCGACGATCGCGTGCACTACGGCGAAACGGTCACCGCGATCGAGCCCGTGCACGGCAGCGGTGCGCGCGTCGATGCGCTGCGCGTCGTGTCGCGCGACGCAGACGGACAGACGCATCGGCGCGTGACGCGCGCGCTGTCGGTCGGCATCGGCGGCGCGCCGGCGATTCCCGACGCGTTCGCGGCACTCGGCAACGAGCGCGTGATCCATTCGTCGTCGTATCTGGCCGACATCGCGCGGCTCGTCGCCGCACCGGACGGCGAACGTCGCCGCGTCGCGGTGATCGGCGCCGGGCAGAGCGCGGCCGAAGTGTTCGTCGATCTTGCGCGGCGCTTCCCGCACGTCGACGCGAGCCTCGTGATGCGCGCCGGCGCGCTGAAGCCGGCCGACGACAGTCCGTTCGTCAACGAGATCTTCAGCCCGGCATTCACCGACGTCGTCTACGCGCAGCCGCACGACGCGCGACGCGCGCTGCTCGAGCGCTATCGCGACACGAACTACGCGGTCGTCGATCGGCCGCTGATCGAACAGATCTACGAAATGCTGTACCTGCAGCGCATCGACGGCACGCCGCGCCACGCGCTGCTCGCGAACCGCGCGATCGAAGCCGCGTCGCGCACGGCGGACGGCCGCATCGAGCTCGCGACGCGCGACCGGATGAGCGGCGCGACGCAGGTCGAACGTTTCGATGCGCTCGTGCTCGCGACCGGCTACCGCCGCGACACGCATGCCGCGCTGCTCGCGGGCCTGGCGCCGGAGCTCGGCGACGCGCTGGCGCGCGGCGACGTCGGGCGCGATTACCGGCTCGCGACGCCCGCGCACTTCGCACCGCGCATCTATCTGCAAGGCTGCTGCGAAGACAGCCACGGGCTGTCCGACACGCTGCTGTCGGTGCTGGCGCGACGCGCGGACGAAATCTGCGCGTCGCTCGAAAGCGGCATGCCGGGCGCGCACGACGATGCCGCGGCCCGCGCACGACAAGAAAACGGGGTGAGCGCGGGCCGCATGGCTTTCGCTCTTTGAGAGGCGCGGTCGGGAGACCGCATGACAAGTGGAGTAAAAGAAGATGGATTGGGCAACAGGCACGCGGTTGCGTGCGATCGCGGCCGCGGCGAGCGTGGCATTCGGTGCGGCGGCCGGGCAGGCGTTCGCGCAGACCGCGCCGGCGGCGAATGCGGGGACTGCCGCGTCGGCGAACGGCGCGCAGAACGCTGCGTCGGCCGGCACGCTGCCGGCGATCACCGTGAACGCGGCGTCGGAAGGCGACGGCACGGTGGGGCTCGTCGCGAAGCGCAGCCGGACCGGCACGAAGACCGACACGCCGATCGAGGAGATCCCGCAGACGATCAACGTCGTGACCGCGCAGCAGATCGAGATGACGGGCGCGACCGACGTGAACACCGCGCTGCGCTACGTGCCGGGCTTTTCGTCGTACGGCTCGGACAACCGCTCCGACTGGTACGCGGCGCTGCGCGGCTTCACGCCGACCGCGTACGTGAACGGCCTGCAGGTGCCCAACACGTTGAACCTCGCGAGCTGGCGCGTCGATCCGTACATGATCGACAGCATCACCGTGCTGCGCGGCCCGACGTCGGTGCTGTACGGCGCGGGCGATCCGGGTGCGATCGTCGACGTGAAGACGAAGCTCGCCGACGGCGAGCGCGTGCGCGAAGCGGGCGTCGAGATCGGCAACTACGCACGCAAGCAGTTCATGATCGACGTCGGCGACAAGCTCGATCCGGACGGCAAGTACGCGTACCGGTTCGTCGGCGTCGCGCGCGACGGCAACGCGGTGACCGGGCCGAACAACGACCAGCGCGTCGCGCTCGCACCGTCGTTCCGCTGGCGCCCGAACGCGGACACGTCGCTGACGCTGTCGGCCACGTATCTGCAGGACTGGGGCGACATCTCGTCGAACTTCCTGCCCGCGGCCGGCACGGTGCTGCCGAATCCGAACGGGCAGATCACGAAGGACATCTACGAAGGCGACGGCAACTTCAACTACTACCGCAAGAAGCAGTGGTCGCTCGGCTATCAGTTCGAGCACAATCTGAACTCGATGTGGACGTTCCGGCAGAACACGCGGTGGATGCATCTGTCGCTCGACAACGGCTCGGTGTGGGGAGCGGGCTTCGCCGACGAAACGCTGACCGAAGTCAACCGCTGGGCCGGCGTGTTCCAGATGAACTACAGCCGCTTCGACATCGACAACAATCTCGAGGGCCGTTTTGCGACGGGTCCGCTCCAGCACACGCTGCTGCTCGGCTTCCAGTACAACCGCCAGACGGCGACCGATAGCGAATGGCTCGCCGCCGCGCCGACGCTGAACCTCTACAACCCGGTGTACACGCCGGTCACGACGGCCGTGTTTTCCAATCCGGACACCACGTACCGCACCAACACGTACACGACGATGAACACGTTCGGCCTGTACGCGCAGGACCAGATCAAGTGGAACCGCTGGACGCTGACGCTCGGCGGCCGCGAGGACTGGGTCAACATGCGGATGGACGATCGCGCGGCCGGCACGCAGTCGAAGGCCGACGTGTCGGCGTTTACGGGCCGCGTCGGCCTCACGTATCAGGCCGGCTACGGGCTGTCGCCGTATATCAGCTATTCGACGTCGTTCAATCCGATCATCGGCGTGAGCCTGCTCGACGGCGGGGTGCCGAAGCCGACGCGCGGCAGGCAGATCGAAGCGGGCCTGCGCTGGCAGCCGCCCGGCAAGAACCTGATGCTGAATGCCGCGATCTATCAGATCAACCAGACCAACGGCGTTACGCCGGCGCTGCCGACGCAGGATCCGAGCGGCACGAAATCCGTGCAGACCGGTGAAGTGCGCGCGCGCGGGATCGAGCTGAGCGCAACCGGCAAGGTCACGCCGAACCTGTCGCTGATCGCGTCGTACGCGTATCAGGACGTGAAGGTCGTGCAGGCCAACGACGCGACGCTGAACAACTGGCCGGTCGACATTCCGCGGCCGCGCCAGATGGCGTCGCTGTGGGCCGACTGGACGTGGCACACGGGGCCGCTCGCGGGCTTCGGGCTCGGCGGCGGCGTGCGCTACCAGAGCGCGTCCGCCGGCGCGGCCGACAACTCGCTGACGGTGTCGAGCTACACGCTGATCGACGCGGCCGTGCATTACGACGTGCGCAACTGGCGCTTCGCGGTGAACGCGACGAACCTGTTCAACCGTCATTACATCAGCG
>NZ_KV786728.1:21389-32008 GCF_001806955.1 Burkholderia sp. HMSC10F09 | reverse complement strand
CGTGCGCGTCGGTCGAGCCCGCCGCGCCGATGCCGATGACCGCGAGCCCGAGCCCCATCAGCGCGACGCCGCCTGCGCCGGCCGTGCGTGCACCGACACGCGCCGCGACGGCGCCGGAGCCGAACGACACGAGCGCGAACGGCACCGACATCGGCAGCAGCGCGACGCCGGCACCGGCCGCATCGAGCACACGGTGGCTCTGCCATGCGAGCGGCAGCACGAACAGCATCCCGTAGCCGCCGAACGTCATCGCGCCGTTCGCGATCAGCATGCCGCGAAACGGACGGTTCGCGAGCAGGTCGAGCGGCACGAGCGCGGTCGTGCCGAGCCGCCGCTCGACACGCACGAACAGCGCGACGGCGACGCCGCTCGCCGCGACCAACAGCGCGGCGTGCAGCGGAGCGTGACGCGCATCGATCGTCGCGAACACGATGCCGCCGATCGCAAGCGCGCCGAGCACCTGTGCGACGACGTCGAAGCGGCGGCCCTGCGGATCGGCCGACTCGCGCACCGCGACTGCCGCGAGCACGACGGCCGCGGCGCCGAACGGAATCACGATCGCGAAGATGCTCGGCCAGCCGAACGCGTGAATCAGCACGCCGCCGAGCGTCGGCCCGACGATCATCGCGATGCCGCCGCATGCCGCCCAGATGCCGAGTGCCCGCGCGCGCTCGGCCGGATCGCGCCAGGTCACGCGCACGATCGCGAGCGACGCGGGAATCAGCAGCGCGGCCCCGGCGCCCGCGAGCGCGCGGCCGGCGATCAGCACGCCGAGCGTCGGCGCGAGCGCGCAGACGACCGACGCGCCGCTCAGCAACGCCGCACCGGCGACGAATGCGCGGCGCCGCCCGTAGAGGTCGCCGATCAGGCCGCCGGTGAGCAGCAGCACCGCATACGCGAGGTTGTACGCATCGATCACCCATTGCAGTGCGCCGACGCGTGCGCCGAACGTCGCGCCGATCGCACCGGTCGCGAGATTGACGATCGCGGTGTCGATCTGCGCGATCAGCACCGCGATGCAGAGCGTCGGCAGCACGAGCCGGTGCCGCGCGGCCCGCGCCTCATCGGCAGCGTCGCGCAACGCCGCGCGGGTCGGGCGCGTCATCGCGGGTCTCCCGGCAGGCTGCCGTCGTGCACGGCGTCGGCGGCGTGCAGCGCGTCGCGTGCGCGATCGATGTCGCGGCTGCGGTAGGCGCGTTCAGGAATGTCGGCGAGCCGCGACGGATGGACCTGCTGCGCGTCCAGTCCGTAGAACTTCTGGAAGCTCATGATCAGCGGCGACCATTTGTCGGGATCGATGCGATCCGGTTCCCCGTCGACCAGCAGATCGGGATGCACGTGCACGCGCTGCACGCGCACTTCGAACACGCGAATGCGGCCGCGCAGATCGGGCGCGTCGTCGCCGATGCCGTGTGTCGCGACGACGACCGCTTCCAGATGAACCGGACATTCGAGCGCACGCGGCGGCGCGACGGTGTGCGATGCGGTTTCGGTCAGTCCGGCCGTGCCGAACTTGTCGGCTTCGTACACGTAGCCTTTCGCGTGCTTCGATTCCGGCACGGGATACGTGCCGGTCGTGCGCGCGATCCGATCGACCGCATGCGCCTGCGCGGGCGACGGCAGATTCAGTACGCATTCGCGCGTGCGCAGCAGATTCTGCGCGGTCTGCGAGCTGTTCGCGAGTCCGAGCACGCCGCGCCAGCCGAGCCAGAACGCGGACGACATCGGCGCGAGATTGGCCGTGCCGTCGGCGTTCAGCGTGCTGATCAGCACGACGGGCGTGCCGAAGTACAGGATGTTCGGTTCGGTGACGCGATGCGGCGCATGCATGGGCGGATTCCTTTCGACGATCAGCCTGCATGCTGCGCGCGCGGCGGCCGCACGGCGCTCCGGATCTTGCCGTGTCATCCGGCCGGCGGGCGCCGGCATCGGCGGGGCTTTTCCGCTACAGTAGGAAATCGCAGGTCGCGCAGCCCGGTATCCGGCGGCGCGACCAGGTTCGAGAATTGCTGACAAGGAACCCGATGCTCACTCCGCAACGCTATACCTCCAACGCGCCGACGCGCGCGGAAGTCGAAGCGCTGACCGGCGCCACCGTGATCGAATTCGGCGCCAACTGGTGCGGGATCTGCGCGGGCGCGCAGCCGTCGATCGTCGCGTCGCTCGCGGCGCATCCCGAGGTCCGCCATCTGAAGATCGAGGACGGCCCCGGCCGGCCGCTCGGCCGTTCGTTCGGCGTGAAGCTGTGGCCGACGCTCGTGTTTCTGCGCGACGGCGTCGAAGTCGCGCGCGTCGTGCGCCCGATCGACGCGCGGCAGATCGAAGCCGAAGGCTTCGCGGCGCTCGCCTGATCCGCACGGGACGACAAGCCATGCAACAGGCCATCCAGCACGTCGGCGTCGATACGCGAGGCCGCGGCCTCGTCGAGTTCACCGCGCGCGTGCGCGCGTTCGTCGATCAGCAGACGATCCGCACCGGGCTGCTGACCGTGTTCTGCCGGCACACGTCCGCGTCGCTGCTGATCCAGGAGAATGCCGATCCGTCGGTGCAGCGCGATCTCGAGCGCTACTTCGAGACGCTCGCGCCCGAGGACGCGACGCGCTACGAGCACGACACCGAAGGCGCGGACGACATGCCGGCGCATCTGCGCACCGCGCTCACGCAGGTGCAGCTGTCGATTCCGGTCGAGAACGGACGGATGGTGCTCGGCACCTGGCAGGGCATCTATCTGTTCGAGCATCGCCGCGCCGCACATCGGCGCGACGTCGTGCTGCATCTGATCGGCGAGTGAGCCGCACGCGGGCGCGCGTCGGCGGCGGGCGGCGTGCGATGGACGCGCGCGGCGGCGTCAGCCGAGCAGCCGCTCGATCGCCGCGCCGAGTTCGCGCAGATGCACGGGCTTCGGGACGTATTCGTCGAAGGCCTGCCGGTTCTCGCCGAGCGCCAGCGACTCGTACGCCGTGACGCCGAGGATCGCCGGACGCTGCGCGCCGGGCGCACGCGTCGAGCGCAGCCGGCGCGCAACGTCGACACCGCTGATGTCGGGCAGCTCCAGATCGAGTATCACGACGTCGTACGCGATCTCGGCCGCGCGCGCGAGGCCTTCGCGGCCGGTGCCGCACAGATCGGCGGCGATGCCGAGCGTCGTGAGCATCGCGCCGAGCGTTTCGCGCGCGTTGTCGTTGTCGTCGACGATCAGCGCGCGCGTGTCGCGCAGCGCGGCCGGCGCCGCACCGGCCGGCGCTTCGTGTGCGCTCTCTACCGCGTCCGGCACGTCGACCGGCACCGTCACGACGAACTCGCTGCCCTGGCCCGCGACGCTGTGCACGTCGACGCGCCCGCGCAGCGTCGTGACGATTTCGCGCACGACGGCGAGCCCCATCCCGATGCCGTCGACGCTGAGCCCGACCGCATCGTTCGCGCGATAGAACGGCTCGAAGATCTTCGACAGATGCGCCTTCGCGATGCCGACGCCGGTGTCGCGCACCGCGATCCTCAGCTGCGGGCCGGCCGGCGCGTCGGCGCGCGTGATCGACACGGCGATCGAGCCGCGGTGCGTGTACTTGACCGCGTTCTCGACGAGATTCGCGAGCACCTGCCGCAGCAGCTTCCGGTCGGAGCGCACGGCGAGATCGGTCGGTGCGACGTGCGACGAGAGCGCGAGCCCTTTCGCGTCGATTTTCGGGCGCAGCGGATCGAGCACGTCGGCGAGCAGCGACGCGATGCGGACCGTTTCCGCGTCGGCGAGCCGTTTCGTCGAGCGCAGCTTGATGTAGTCGGTCAGATCCTTGACGAGCGCTTCGAGCGACGCCGCCGAGTTCTGCAGCCGCCGGATCGTCTTCAGGTTCGCGTCGGACTGCGGGCGCGCGAGGAGGATCTCGATCGACCCGCAGATCGCCTGCAGCGGCGTGCGCAGTTCGTGGCTGACCATGCCGAGAAACGCGTTTTTCGCCTCGATCATCTCGAACGCGCGATCGGAGGCTTGCCGCTCGGCGTCGAGTGCCGCGTTCTGCCGTTCGAGCAACGCATCGCGCGTGCGCATCGTGTAGAACAGCAGCGCGAACAGCGCGCACAGCAGCACGCCGAGCACACCGCCGAGCAGCAGGATCGTCCGCTGCTTCGCACGCAGCTGATGGAACGTGAAGTCGCGCTGTGCCATCTCGATCGCGCGGAAGTCGTTCGCGAGACCGTTGACGCGCGGCCAGTATGCGTCGACGTCGGCCAGCACGCGCGGTGCTTGCTGCGGCGCGTCGCGCAGCTTCGGCACGTCGCGCTTCAGCTGCGCCATGAAGGCGCCGAGCGTCGCGATCTCGTCGCGCGCGCTCGGGATGCGCAGCCAGTATTCGGACACTTCGGACGGCCGCTCGAGAAAGCCGAACGACACGGAGAGGCTGTCGAGCTGCATCTGCAGCTTGTCGAAATCGTCGTCCTGATGCGTTGCGTAGAGGATCAGCTGGCGGTTGAAGCGCGTATAGACGTTGCGGTATTGCGCGGCCGTCCAGAACACGCCCTCGCGCGGCCCTTCGAGCACGCCTTCGTTGACCGACGTCGCGAGCAGGTCCCACAGCAGGAACGCCCACGCGGCGAACCCCAGCAGCCAGACGGAGCCGAGAACGAGGATGACTTTCCGGTTACGCCATCGGCGGCGTGTCATTTCACCGTCAGCCCGACGACCTGCCACGCGAATTTCGCTTCGCCGAGCGGCGTCTTCAGCTCGTCCGGAAACTGGTCGCGCGGATACATGATCCACAGCGGCCCGTAGTTGTCGTTGCCGAGCACCTTGCCGTTCATCGTCCGCGCGAGGATCACGCCGTAACGATCGGCGTCGGATGCGGGAATCGTGAACGTGTATTCGTCGATGCAGCGGAATTCGATCTGCTCGCCGTGCGCGCCGACCGCCTTCAGCACGTCGGAGAGCCGCGGGCCCGTGAACGTCGAGACCGGCGTCCAGCTCGTCGAGGTGCGGATCGTATGCTGGGGCAGCGCCATCAGCGCCGCCTCGGAAAACACGTACGCGTGCCGGCCGGACTGGTTGCTCTTCGCGATCTTGCCGTCGACGGTGAACGTGAACGGCGCGGCCCAGCATGCGGCGGCCAGGCCGAGCAGATACACGGTGAGCACGCGCTTGAGCCAGAGAGTCGTAGCTTGCATGTGATTGGTCTCGTTGGGGTGGCGACGATGCGCGGCGCTCAGGTCCCGGCCGGCGCGACGGGCGGCACGATCTTCAGTTCGCGCGCCACCTCGGCGAACAGGATCGGCAGGCGCACCGGCTTTTCCTCGCAGCGCGCGTTGTAATGCGACACGATGTGCGCGATTTCGTCCTCGCTCGCTTCGCCGGTCGAAATCTTGCCGGTCAGCAGGAAGATCGGCGCATCGCCGTTCTCGCTCGCGCGGATCCCGCGCACCAGATCGGCGGCCGTTTCGTCGCCGAGCATCCAGTCGAGGATGTAGCCGTCGAAGTCCTCGATCGCGAGCGCTTCGCGGAACGCGTGGCCGTCATGATACGGAATCGCGTGCACGCCCTTTTCGATGAAATACTCGCATACCGTTTCGGCGACGTCCGGCGAATCGTCGACGACGGCGATCCGCGCGGCATACGCGTTCGGCCGGCTCGAACGCAGCTCGATCAGCTCGACGGCATGCGTGCGGCCTTCGCGCGCGTGCCGGCGTTCGGTGACGATCCATTCGCCCTGCCGCTGCAGCGCGACGAATTCGGTGTCGATCTGGCTGCTCGCCTTCGTCGAGATCGCGGCGCGGCAGCGAAAACGCCGCGATTCGATCACGAGCGTCGCGTCGATCATCTCGGCGTCGGCGGGCTGCGCGCCCTTGTCGTCGAGCAGGATCGCGGGCGGCACGCCGAAGTGCGTCGCGATGTCCTGCAGTTGCGACAGGTTCCAAGGAATCAGCCCCTTCATCTTGCGCGTGACGACCGAGAAGCTCAGGCCGAGCACGTTCGCGATCGTCGTGTTGTGGCTGCGCGGCGCGATGCCGTTCCGGTTCAGCAGATCGCGCACCTTGTTCGCGGTGATCAGATCGACGTTGGCCTGCTCGCTGTTGGACATCGTGGTGAGGGTTCCGGTAGTTGGCGACGGAGAGCATAGCAAAAGTGACGCGTCATGCAAGCTTACGATGAGCGGTCGCCTTGACATATGCCGTATCTCGATTATTATTGCGCACCACGTCACGATTGTTTGTCGCGTCATGTTTGCGCACGACGGCGACGACGATCGACACCGCCACCCACCGTGGGGCGACGCCGTAACGGAACGTTTCCGGCAGAGAACCTGAGAGAGCCCTGGACTGCGTGCCGGCGCCGGCGGATTGCGATTCGCCGCGCCGCACGCAAACCGGCCGAGCGCCGGCTGCCCGTCATGCCACGCGCGATTCGCGTTCCGTCTTCCCTATCCCGCGCGCCACCTTTCCGCACGCTATTGCCTCCATCGGCGCGATCACGAGACTCGCAAAGCAGCGCTATTACCGCTCGCCCAACCGCCGCACGCGCTGCCGTTTGCATGCCATCTGCACGGCCGCGTTCGCCCGATCCCGCGATCGCGATTCGGCGTGCGCGCCCTACGTCGTCCGTGCGCGATGTATCGTTCAAGTCCGAACTAGACTTTCCAGCTAATCAGACGAGTACTAAACCGTTGATTCAGAACTGTTTTTCCCGGCGCCGTTTGGCATGATCGACCCGTTTTCGTTTTTGTACGGTTTCGTTCATGCGATGCACGGCCACCCGGAATGCGCGCATTCCAGGTGGCGTGTCGCCCGCGCTATGTCATGCCTTACAGTTCGCTCCAATCGATTCGACGCTATCAGAACATTTCGATGTTCGGCGGCGGCATCGTCGTCACGGTCCTGATCCTGATCGCCTGTGCGCTCGGGATGGCGTCGATCGTCTACGGCTATCTCGACGGCGAGCGGCGCAATTACCTCGCGGGCTTCGTACAGACGCTGAACGAAATCAAGGTCAGCGAGACGTCGTTCCGCAACGGCGTATCGAACGCGCAGCTGATCTGGCGGGACATCGACCGCGCGCCGGACGGCGTCGTCGATGCGTTCTACTCGAGCGATCAGCAGATCGCGATTACGCCGTATCCGTCGGTCGTGTTCGGCGTGCCGGGGCAGACCGCCGACCGGCGCGAAGTCGCGCGCTACCTGTCGCTGTCGGTGCTGCTCGCGCGGATCTGCGCGGCGAGTTCGATCAATCGCGGCTATGCGCTGATCGGCTATCACTACAGCACGCGCACCGCGATGTTCGGGCTCGTGCCGAACTCGCGCGGCGACGGAGCCGGCCTCGCGACGCCGGACGAGCGGGCACGCACGCTGGACGCGCTGCGCATCGATTTCGGCGATGCACCGCCGAGCGCCGGCCACGGCCGTCCGCACGTGCGCTGGCTGCCGCCGTTCATCGATCCCGTGTCCGGCGAACGGCGCATCCGGATCGCCGCGCAGGCACAGGTCGACGGCGAGCCGTTCGCCGTGCTCGTGACCGAATACGCGCCCGATTACCTGCTGTCGTGGGTGCCGTCGAATGCAGCCGACGGCACGTTCTTCGTGACAACGGCCGACAACCGGCTCGTGACGGCCGGCCCGGGCGTCGCGCACGACGACGCGCGGATCGCCCGGCTGCTCGATCTCGACGTCGCGCGCGAGCCCGGCGATGCCGACGAGCCGGTGTTCCGCGGCGGCCACGTCGTGTTCCGCGGCACGCTCGACAAGACCGGATGGACGCTCGCATATGCGCTGTCGTGGACGCACATCGCCGCCACCGTCGCGTTGCGCGCGGGCCTGCTGCTCGGCGCGTCGCTGCTGACGATCGCGATCATGTGGGTGCTGCTCGTGCGTTTCCATCATCGTGTGCTCGCGGGCGTCTATGCGCGCTCACAGCGCGTGTTCGACAGCGAGTCGCTGTGCCGCAGCGTGATCGAGATGTCGCCGATCGGGCTCGGGCTCATCTCGCGCGCCGACGGGCGCTTCATGCTCGTCAGTCCCGTGCTCGCCGAACGTGTCGCGCGACTCGGCTGCGATTGCGGCACGCTGTCCGCGCAGATCCTCACGCAGTATCGCGCCGGCGCATCGAATGCGCCGTTTCAGATCGAACTCGTGCTGCCCGATGCGCAGGCCGCGGCCGGCGCCGATGCGCCGCCGCTGCATCTGGAAGTGATCGCACGCGATGCGCGCTATCAGGGGAGCGACGTGCTGATCGTCGCGGTCGTCGACGTGACCGCGAAGCGGCAGCTGGTGCAGAAGCTCGAAGAAGCGGTGCGCGCGGCGGACTCCGCGAATGCGGCGAAGTCGTCGTTCCTCGCCGCGATGAGCCACGAGATCCGCACGCCGCTGAACGTGATCCTCGGCAATCTCGAACTGCTCGAGCGCTCGGTGCTCGATCTGCCGCAGCGCAGCCGCGTGCAGACGCTGCGCAACGCGGCGTCGGGGCTGCTCGAGCTCGTCAGCGGCATTCTCGATTTCACGAAGGTCGAGGCCGGCGCGATGCCGGTCGAGTCGATCGAATTCGATGCGATCGGCGTGATCGCGCGCGAGTTGGGCGCGTACGCGCCCGTCGCGAAGGCGAAGGGGCTGCCGCTGTTCTGCGAGATCGCGGCGAGCGCGTCGCAGCGCATGCGCGGCGATCCGACGCGGCTCGCGCAGGTGTTCGGCAATCTGCTCAGCAACGCGATCAAGTTCACCGCGCACGGACACGTGACCGCGCGCCTGCGCGCGGTGCGCGGCGAATGCGGCACGGCGGAGCTGGCGATCGCGATCGAGGATACGGGCATCGGCATCGGCAGCGCGGATCTGCACAAGCTGTTCCGTGCGTTCTCGCAGGTCGACGCGACGATCGCGCGCCGTTACGGCGGCACGGGCCTCGGGCTCGCGCTGTGCGATCGCCTCGTCACCGCGATGGGCGGCCGGATCGCGGTGACGAGCGCGCCGGGCGCCGGCAGCTGCTTCACGGTGCGGCTGCCGCTTGGCCTCGACGTCGAGCCGATCGCCGCGCCCGTCGCGCGCGACGCAGGCACGCTGCTGCTGGTCGCGCGTCAGGCGGAATGGCGGCAGTTCGCGCTGCCGCATCTGGCCGCGTGGGGATTCGACGTGCGCGTCTACGCGTGTCCGACGCAGATACCGGCCGCGCGCTGCATGCGCGCGAGCGCGATCGTGCTGTTCGGCGATGCCGACGAGTGGCCCGGCGACGCGCTCGATCGGCTCGCCGGCAGCGCGCCGGTCGTGCTCGCGACGCCGGACGGCCCGCTCGAGCCCGGCCGCGTCGGCCGCATGATCCGCGTGTCGAGCTATGCACTCGGCGCGCTGCGCGCGGCACTCGTGCCTGCGCGCGGCGGCGCGGCGGCGATCGTGCCGATCGATCGCGCGGCCGAGCCGGCCGCCTGCGGCCGCACGACGATGCGCGTCCTGCTCGCCGACGACGCATCGGTGAACGGCACGATATTGCGCGAGCAGCTCGACGCGCTCGGCTGTGCAGTGCACGTCGTCGGCCTCGCGGGCGCGGCGCTCGACCTGCTGTACCGCAGCGACTGGGACCTGCTGCTGATCGGCACCGATCTGCCCGACATGGCCGCATGCGCACTTGCCGAAGCCGTGCATGCGCGCGGGATGCCGTGCAGCGTCGCGATCGTCACGACGCATCTCGCGCCGGACGAAGCACGCCGCTGCGCGGCCGCGAACGTGTACAGCATATTGACGAAGCCGGTGACGCTCGGACGTCTGCGCGGCGTGCTCTCGGGCGTGGCCCGACGTCGCGGCAAGCACGTCGACGGCGAACAACGACAAGAACAGGACATCGCGCAGCTATCGCACGACGGCGTCGCATGACGTGCCGTCGCGCGCGCGCTGCCGCGAATGTCCGAGGTATCGAAGGCAGACCGTTGCCGCCGCCCGCGTGCGGCACGGATTATTTTGAGGTGGAGAGAGACCGTGCACCATATGGAGAAAGTCATCGCATTGCTGCTCGATTTCGCGATGCTTCCAGAGAAGTCTCGGCGAGACTTTCTGGCGAGCATCAACGAGTTTCTGATCATGTCGCCGTTGCAGCGACGGCATGCGATCGACGCGTGGAAGCAGGTCGCCGAAAACGGGCGACGCGAAGCCGGCATGGCCGGCGAGGGCGCGAACGGCCATTGAAGGTGCGTACGCAGCGAATGCCGCCGGCGCACCAGCACCAGGCGGCGCGCGGCCCTCCCGCGATACCGCGCGCGCGATGCGGGCGCACGGCGCTCGCGCGATCGCGGCGATCTGCGCCGCTCGGCCCGTTGCGCGTGGCGCGCAAGCGGTTCACCGATGCTATTGTCTGGATATTTGATGCTGCTTGCCTGTCCGATCCGTCGAACCGGCGGAGCCGCCGAACGGGTCAGGCCGCACGGCGCGCGGCCGATGACGGCCATGAGCGAGCACATCGTCGAAGCCGGGGAGAACAGAGACCATGGATGAATTCTGCGTGCGGGTGATGGTGGCGGACGACCACCCTTCGTCCGCGATCGGCATGTCGAGGGTGTTGGCCGAAAGCAGCACGATCGAGCTCGTCGGGACCGTGTCGAACTCGACCGATCTCGTCGCGGCACTGGAAGAAAACCCGAGCGACGTGCTGGTGCTCGACTACGTGATGC
>NZ_KV786728.1:0-21369 GCF_001806955.1 Burkholderia sp. HMSC10F09 | reverse complement strand
GGTGCTCGACTACGTGATGCCGGGCGGCAAGTTCGGCGACGGGCTCGTGCTGCTGTCGTTCCTGCAGCGCCGCTATCCGGCGCTGCGGATCGTGACGATCACGATGATCGACAACCCGAGCGTGCTGCATGCGATCCGCCGGCAAGGCGTCGGCTGCATTCTAAGCAAGTCCGATGCGATCTCGCATCTGGTCGGCGCCGTCCACGCGGCGTTCGTGTGTGCCGATTATCAGTCGCCGCACATCCGGCATCTGCTCGACAGCGCCGGCTCGTCGGTCACCGAGCGGCGGCTCACCACGCGGGAAATCGAAGTCGTACGCCTGTACGCCGCGGGCATGACCGTCGGCGAGATCGCCGCGCAACTGCATCGCAGCAAGCAGACGATCAGTTCGCAGAAGGCGAGCGCGATGAAGAAGCTCGGCATCGTCCGCGATGCGGATCTGATCCGGTTCGCCGATGAAGGCATGCTGCCCGATCCGGCCGGCAATACGCAGCAGAAGGCCCGGCCGTGATCGCGCCGCGCCGCTGCGTCATGCATGTCGCAGCGGCATGCGCGTGCGCGGCGATCGTCTCCACCGCCCCGGCGCCCATGCGCCTCCCTCAGCAGCCGAGCGTATGCCCAAGGAACTGAAAAAGCTCGCCGCGCGCAGCGCGTCCGCCACCGTCAAACGATTCGAGCCGGCCCGCGTGCGCCGTCAGCAGCGCGCGCTGCTGTACGGCGGCGGCGCGGCCGTCACCGTGTTTATCCTCGCCTGCGCGGTGTTGATCGTCTTGCTCGACGTGTCGGACTTCCTCGCGCGGGCGCGCTCCGCGTTTCTCGGGCGCGAGGCCGAGCTGCATGCGGAGCTGCAGGTCGCGAACGCGCTGCTCACGCATCACGCGGACAGCATCGAGATGTTCGAGCGCACCGATCCGCGCGCGACGCCCGCTCAGCTACGCCGGCTCGACGACGCGCACGGCCGGCTGATCGTCAGCGGCCGCGCGGGGATGCCGTCGACCGCCGTGCTCGCGGACCTTACGCACGATCGCGGCGCCGCAGCGTATTCGCGGTACGTCGCGCTGCTGTTTCAGCAGACCGACATGATCGCGGTGTCGATGCCGCACACGATCAACGCGGGGCTCAGCGCCTATCTGATCGGCACGGGGGGCGACTTCATCGGCATCGTCGGCGTTCAGCCGGTCGGCCGGCTGACGGGCCGGCTCGATGCGATCGACATGCATGCGCTGATTCGCAGCGTCGAGCCGCACCGCGGTATCGGCGTGCCGCTGCGCACGATCGACGGCCGCGACGACGCGCTGCTCGACACGCGCGACGATACGCTGCTCGGCCGCCCCGTATGGCGACTCTCGCGGCCCGTGCGCGATGCGTCCGGGCAGCCGATCGCCTGGCTCGTGATCAACATGCGTGCGCAGGTCGGCGCGATCATGAAGCCCGACTATGCGGACGACACGCATGCGCTCGTCGACGCGCGCGGAACGGTCGCGATCGGCGCGCCGGTCCCGGCGGCGCTCGTCGAGCGTGCGCTTGTGTTCGCGCGTGCGCCGGGCGACGTGCGTGCGGCCGTGCATCGCGTCGGCACGCGCTTCGTGATCGGCGATCGTCTGCCCGAATCCGATCTCGTGTTCGTCACGACGTTCTCGTGGCGCAGCGTCGTCGAAGCGCTGGCGGCGTCGCTCGGTGCGACGGCCGGCGCGGCGCTGTTCGCGATCGCCGCGCTGTGGCTCGCGGTCGTCGCGTTCGATCGGCGCGCGCTGCGTCCGGCCTATCGCCGTGCGATCCGGCTGATCGAAAGCGATGCGCTGAACCGCGCGTTGATCCGCACCGCGCCGGCAGGCCTCGCGCTGTTGTCGCTCGCGGACGGCGACGACATCGTCTGCAACGAAACGATGACGCGCTACGAGCGGCTGACGTCGGACGCGCCGCTCGGCAAGCGGCTGTGGCGCGCCTATCGCGAGCATCGCGACGCTAGCGGCTACGCGAAGGTCGTCACGTGCGAGCTGCCGATCGCTCCGGACCGGCCCGATACGCCGCATGTCGTCGCGAACATCATGCGTACGCGCTATCGCGGTGTCGACGCGCTGCTGTGCACGCTCACCGACATCACCGCGCGCAAGCAGATGGAGCAGAAGCTGCACGAGGCGCGCGTCGCCGCGGAGTCCGCGAACAAGGCGAAGTCGACATTCCTCGCGACGATGAGCCACGAGATCCGCACGCCGCTGAACGCGATCGTCGGCAACCTCGAGCTGATGGCGCGCGCGCCGCTCGCGCCGACCGAGCGGCGGCGGCTCGACACGATCGCGTCGTCATCGGACGCGTTGCTGCGGATCATCGACGACGTGCTCGACCTGTCGAAGGCCGAGTCGAACCAGATGACGATCGAGCGCATCCCGTTCGACGTGCGCGACGTACTGGACGACATCGCCGCGTTCTATCGCCCGCTCGCGAGCGCGAAAGGGTTGGAGCTGACGTGCCGCGTGGCGCCCGAGCTGGCCGACGGATACGTCGGCGACCCGGTGCGGCTGCGTCAGATCGTGTCGAATCTCGTCGACAACGCGATCAAGTTCACGGAGCGCGGCTGCGTGTCGATCGATGCGCGACGTGTGGTGCGCGGCGCGGGCGGCGCGCGCGTCGAGATCCGCGTCGCGGACACCGGGATCGGGATACCGGCCGACAGCGTGCCGACGCTGTTCGACGTGTACATCCAGGCCGACGCGTCGATCTACCGCCGCTTCGGCGGCACGGGGCTCGGGCTGCCGCTGTGCCGGCGCATCGCGATGCTGATGCACGGCGATCTCACCGTCGACAGCCGCGAACGCGAAGGCACGACGATGTGCGTGACGTTGCCGCTGCCGGAAGCGCCGCCGAACTGGCGCGCCGCGCAGCCGGGCGCGACGGCGCAAGCGGCGCCGGGTAGCATCGACGTCGCGCGCGACGCGGCGCCGATTCGCGTGCTGGTCGCCGAAGACCATCCGGCGAGCCGCGCGCTGCTGCGCGATCAGCTGGAAGCGCTGCATCACAGCGCGACGATCGTCGAGAACGGCATCCAGGCGATGCGCGCGTTCTTCGAAGCGCCGTTCGACGTCGTGCTGACCGATCTCGGGATGCCGGAACTCGACGGTTATGCACTCGCGAATTTCCTGCGCGAGCAGCGTGCGGGCGTGCCCGTGATCGCGATGACCGCGCACGCGACGGAGGACGACTATCGTCGCTGCGAGCAGGTCGGCATCGCGGAGCTCGTGCTGAAGCCGTTGTCGATCGCGGTGCTCGATGCGGCGCTGACGCGGCATGCCGGCCAGCGCGCCGTATCGGCGCGCGATACGGCGGATGTCGCGTACGACGCACCGTCCGTGTTGTCGGACGACGTGCGCGATACGCTGCGCGCGGCAACGCGCCGCTCGATGGCATTGCTCGGCGACGCGGCGGCACGCGGCGATGTCGCGACGCTGCGGCTCGAACTGCATTCGATGCGAGGCGGTTTCGCGCTTGCCGGCGATGCCGATGCGTGTGATGCCTGCGCGGCGATGGAGCGCGCGGTCGAGGCGGGGACCGTCGACGCGAACTGGCCGGACTTCCAGCACGCGATCGCGCGTGCGCTGGCCCGGCTCGACGCCGACGCGTAACGCATCCCACGTATCGGGCAACGCGCATCGCGCCCGCGGCCGGATCGCGTCAACCGTCCGCGAAGATCGCGCTGTATGCGCTCAACGCGGGCACACCGCCGAGATGCGCGTACAGCACCTTCGCTCCCGGCTCGAATTCCCCACGCCGCACCTTGTCGATCATGCCGTGCATCGATTTCCCTTCGTAGACGGGATCGGTCAGCACGCCTTCGAGCCGCGCGCAGAGCCGGATCGCTTCCAGCGTGCCTTCGTTCGGCAACCCGTACTCGGGGCCGGCATAACGCGTGTCGAGCACGACGTCGGCGTCCGTCATATCGCGGCCGAGGTCGACGAGCTCGGCCGTATGACGCGCGATGCGGGTGATTTGCTCGCGCGTGCGCGCGGGCGTCGCCGACGCGTCGATGCCGATCACGCGGTCCGCGCGTCCGTCGGCCGCGAAGCCGACGACCATCCCGGCCTGCGTGCTGCCCGTGACCGAGCAGACGACGATGTAGTCGAAGCGTATGCCGAGCTGCGCCTCCTGCGCGCGCACTTCTTCCGCGAAGCCGACGAAGCCGAGGCCGCCGAGCGGATGTTCGGAGCAGCCGGCCGGAATCGGATACGGCCGCCCGCCCGCCTGTCGCACGCTTTCGAGCGCTTCCTCCCAGCTGCGGCGAATGCCGATGTCGAAGCCGTCCGGCACGAGCCGCACGTCGGCGCCCATCATGCGCGATAGCTGAATGTTGCCGACGCGGTCGTAGACGGGATCGTCGTAGTTCACCCAATGCTCCTGCACCAGCACGCACTTCATGCCGAGATGCGCGGCGACGGCCGCGACCTGCCGCGTCTGGTTCGACTGGACGCCGCCGATCGACACGAGCGTATCCGCGCGCTGCTCGAGCGCGTCCGGAATCAGGTATTCGAGCTTGCGCGTCTTGTTGCCGCCGAACGCGAGACCGCTGTTGCAGTCCTCGCGTTTCGCGTAGAGCTCGACCTTGCCGCCGAGGTGATCGCTCAGGCGCTTGAGCGGCTGGATCGGCGTCGGGCCGAACGTCAGCGGATAACGAGGGAAGCGTTGCAGGTTCATCGGCGTGCTCCGGGGACGTAGAGAGAGAGGCGGGATCGTTCGCGCATGGCCGGCGGCCGCGCAGCCCGTCGGAAAATGATACGAACGTGGACACGAAATGAGCTTGCGAAATAAATCGCGTCGGCCTACGTTGCGGAAGACAATCACGTCGATTCGGAAATTTCAGTTCGTCGAATTGGAGAAACACGCAATGAAATTAGACAGGAAGGCTGCGTCGCCCGGCGATGTCGCGCCGACGCTCGATCGCATCGACCGCGCGATTCTTCGGCAACTGCAGCGGGACGCGTCGATCTCGAACGTGAGCCTCGCCGCGAAAGTGAAGCTCAGTGCGCCCGCATGCCTGCGGCGCGTCGAGCGGTTGAAGGAGATGGGGCTGATCCGCGGAATCGTCGCGCTGCTCGACCCGAAGCAGCTCGGGGCCGGCATGCTGGTCGTGATCGGCTTCGTGCTCGACCGCTCGACGCCCGAAGCGTTCGCTGCATTCGAGACGGCGGCGCAGGAAGTGTCGGGATGCGTCGAATGCCATGTCGTGACCGGCGAATTCGACTACTTCATGCTGGTGCGCACGCGCGACAACGAGAGTTTCAATCGGCTGCACGCCGAGCAATTGCTCTATCTGCCGGGTGTGCGGCAGGTGAGGTCGTTCATGGTGCTCAAGGAAATTCTTTCGACGCATGCGTTGCCGGTTTAGCGCGAGTCGTTCGGTGCGTCGGCGGCGCCCGCCGGTTTCGTTTGCCTGTCGGCATCTAACGAATCGATGCGGCTGCTCGATGCGCCGGTTCTGGATGCAGCCGGATCGGCGCCGACGCGTCTCGAGCGCCGATCCGCACCGTGATGGGCGGTCCGCCCGTGCGTGACGACCGGTGCACGTTCGCGGTACTTGAAATGTGAAAAAAGCGTGACGTTTCGTTGTGGAGAACGAAGCGAGAGCAAAAAAAAAGAGAATTTCGCGCTCGTCCTATCCCCCCATCCCCCAATTATAGAAATCATCCTATTTAACATTCCTTCTGATCAATTCACTATTTCGTCCGTGGAGTGCAATTCCACATGTCGGGCGAAATGCCTCGGTTTCGGAAAACCATTTTTCTAGAGAAATATAGATATGAAAGTTAGCCAACTCGTCGTAGCTCTGGGTGTGAGCGGTGCACTGATCGGTCTCGCTCACGCTGCGCCCGCGAACGACAATCAAGTGTCGAAGAAGATCACGCTGACCGCGCAGATCAACGACGGCATTTTCGTCTCGAAGCCGGATGGTTCGTCGTGGTACTCGACGGAAGAGCTGGAAGCGACGGACTACAAGCAGGCGAAGTTCCAAAAGACGCTGCCGATCCGCGTGTGGACCAAGGGCGCAGACTTCAACGTGTCGCTGGCACAGGAGCTGAAGCTGTCGTCGGGCAACGGCTATTCGATGGCGAACCCGGTCGTGACGCTGGCAAGCGCCGCCGGCAACAAGACCGTTGCTTTCGGCAAGCAGGAAAAGATCACGCAGGTCGTCACGGGCAATGGCGGCTATGACGAATTGCACGATCTGACGATCGCCGTCGACGCACCGACGAAGGTCGGCAACCGCAGCACGAACGGCAGCTACAGCGGCGATCTCGTGATGCTGTTCGAGCCGGTGGCAGCAGCAGGCGGCGGCTCGGGCGGCTCGGGCGGCTCCGGCCAGTAAGCCAGCTTTTCGGCCCCGGGCTCACCGGGGCCGTTTTCCCCTCATCGAATCATTCCGATTTCCATAGCCGATTCGAATTCAGATCCCATTTCATAGAAAAAAGCGTGTCTGCCTTTCAAGCCCCGTTTCAATTCAACAAGCTGTGGCTGGGTGCATTCCTGTTGTTTGTTTCTTCGCACTCGTACGCAGAAGTAAAGGTATCGTATGGCGTACCTGAAGGGTTCACTGCGGCTGAAATGGACGATAGCGCAAACTATGTCGCGACGTTCAAGGGCAGAACGCTTCCGGGGTTTATTCGATATTCGGCAACCGCCGCATCCCTCGAATTCGATGCGCAGAAATATGCGGCGAACGGCATCTCGCCGGACGACGTCGATACGATCCGCGGTGTCGTGTCGCAGCTCGACTACAAGCGTTGCCGCAACGGTTGCGATGTCGAAATCGCCGGCTACTACGTCACGATCGACAAGCTGAGGCGGTCGATCTCGATCCGCGATACGCGCGAAGACTATCTCGTGCCGAAAACCGCGTTCGGGCTCGTCAACAACCAGTCGGTCGACGTGCGCGCATCGACGGACAGCTATCGCGCGTTCAACGTGAACGGCACGACGTGGGTCGGCTTGCCCTCGCAGAGCTTCGGCTATCTGAGCTGGTATGTGAACCACACCGAGACGCGCGGCAACAGCATCGGTACGCAGGGCGTCTCGTCGTACTACCTGCAGAAGAACTTCGCCAGCACGTATGTTCGTGCGGGCAAGCAGAACAGCATCGACTATGCATCGGGGGCGGTCAGCACGCTGCTGTCGCCGGGCTTCGACCACTTCGTGACGGTCGGCAGCCAGCGCAATCTGCAGGTCAACCGTAGCGTGGGCTCGCTGATCCTGTATGCGACTGCCGAAGGGAACTACGAGTTCTATCGCAGCGGACGCCTGATCCTGAAGCGGCCCGCCGCGCTCGGCCGCAACGAGATCAGCTTCGCGGATCTGCCCGGCGGCTACTACCCGGTGGAGGTACGCCTCGTCGATCGCAGCGGCCACGTGGTGAGCCAGGAAGTCCGCGAGATCAACAACGTCAACTTCGGCAGGACCGCCGGCAATGCGTGGCGCTTCACGGTCGGCAAGGAGATGCGCGAGCAGGGCGGCTTCCTGATGGAAGCCGCGATGAGCCGCAATTTCCGCCAGTTCTACATGAACGCGTCGACGCTGGTCGGTCACGGCGGAGACTGGGCGGCCGAAATCAACGTCACGCGGCCGACGATGCTCGCCGGCATCGATCTTTCGCCAACGCTCGGCGTGCTGGGCGGCGAGCGCGGTGCGGGCGGCTACGTGACGCTGGCCGCGAGCAACGAAGTGCTCGGCAACGTGATGGTCAGCCGGTATCTGAACAACGACGTGTCGCGCTTCTACACGGGCACGTCGAGCACGAGCGTGTCGTACAGCCGGAACATTCGTCGCGCGACGGCCAGCTACAACTACCAGCGCTCGCCGTTCAACCAGACGCACCAGGCCGAAGTGCGCTGGAACTATCGTCCGAACGGCCTGTGGGCGACCTTTGCGCTCGGCGTGCAGAAGGGCAGCTTCGTGCGTAACTCCGGCAGTGGCGGCTACGGCGTCTATTTCAACATGACGATGCAGCTCGACAGGACGCAGGCGAGCTTCAACGCCGCGCATTCGGGCGGCCAGACGCAGTTGAGCGGTGACTACCGGAAGGATTTCCGGGACGGTTTCGGCACGACCACGCTGGGCGTGACGGGCAGCCGGGTTGGCCGCGACTATGGGATGAACGTCTATGGCACCCGTTCGGGCACGCGCGGCGATGCATCGCTGAACCTCGGCTACAACGGCGACGCCGCGAATCTCGACTTCAACTATCGGGGCATGTTCGCAGCGAGCCGGGAAGGTATCGCATTCGGCCGCTACAGCGGCAGCGGCAGCGCGATGCTGCTGCGCACGCCGAACATCGACGGGATGAAATACGGCTTCAACGTCGAAGGCAACCCGGTCGGCGGCAACAGCACCTATGCGGTGCCGCTCAACGCATATAGCGACGTGCCGTTCGCCCGCGTGCTGAGCAACAGCAGCAAGCTCGACATGAACATCGAGGTGCCGGCGAACATCCTGCGCGCACATCCGGGCCAGGTGTATTCGGCCAGCGCGAAGGTCGATATCAACATGATCTACAGCGGATTCCTGACCGACCACGACGGCAAGCCGATCAGCGGGAAGATCGCCGAGACCGGCGACACCGTCTACCGCAACGGCTTGTTCTCGATCGTCAGCAAGAAGATGTTGTCGGACCTCACGGTCGCCGGCGACGGTTATCAGTACACGTGCAGCCTGAAGGATGCGAGCGGGTCGTACTACCGCTGCAGCGCGGGCGTCGCGCAGTAACACGAAGGATGAAAAATATGACGTTCAAACCGACAGGCATGTTGTCGCTGGTGGCAGGACTGTTAGCCGCCGTGGCGATTCCGGCATTTGCGGCCGGGGAATTGATGGTGACGCCCGCGACGACACGTGTCGTCAGCGAGCACGACCAGCGCGTGACGGTCAAGAACATGGGCGACGAGCCGATGTATCTGTCCATTTCGGTCCAGAAGGTGATGAACCCCGGCATCACGCCGGAACAGAAGGTCGATCTCGGCGATCTCGAGCGGCCCGGCCTGATCGCAAGCCCCGACAAGCTGACGCTGGGTCCGAACCAGTCGCGGCAGATCACGCTCCAGTCGCTGACGGAAGTGCCGCACGAAGAGCTCTATCGGCTCTATATCATCCCGGTCAAGTCGCTGAAGGTCGACGAGGCGCCGAAGGACAAGATCACCGCGCCGCTGTCGGTGTCGATCGGTTATGGCGTACTGGTTCGACATTTGCCGAAGCCGTTGAAGCAGCATGCAGCGTGGACGCATCGCTGCGAGAACGGGGGGATCACGCTGGAAAGCACGGGCACCGTCCGCTCGGTGTTCCACGACGTCACCGTCGGCGACGGCCAGCCGGCGCAGACGGTCGCCGTATTCCCCGGCATGCCGCAGCACTTCGCGACGAAGCAGATCAAGCTGGATGCGGGCGACAAGCCCGTGACGCTGACATGCGAATGACGGTGCGCATGCCGGCAGCACGCGCGCTCGCCGCCGGTGCGCGACGTTGTGCCGCCGGCGTGCTGATCGCCGCGTACTGCGCGAGCAGTGTCGCGGCCGGCATTCTGAAGCTGTCGCGGCCGGAATTGACGCTCGAGCCTGACAAGCCGCCGGGCGAATTGTGGGTCGAGAACGTGGGCGACACGCCGCTTTACCTGACGGTGTCGCAGGAACTGGTGACGAATCCGGGCCACATGCCGGAACAGCGTGCGCCGATCGACGAGGTGCCGCGTCCCGGCTTGCTGGTTACGCCGAACCGGCTGTCGCTCGCGCCGGGGCAGAAGTACCGGATGACGTTGAAGGCGTTCGCCGTACCGGAGGAAACGCAGGTGTGGCGCGTGACGTTCCGGCCGAACGAACGGATCAGGATTGAAGGGCGCGATGCCGAGCACGGTCCCGCGCCGCTTTTTGTCAGTGTGGGATACGGCGCGGTGATTTATCACCTGGGCCGCGAAAAGCGATAACAGTGTCGTCGCGGTAGCGACGTACGCGAGCGCGAGGGCGCGTCGGCGAGAGAGGCAAGGAGCTTATGTTGACCATTATTTCAGCGGTAATCAGGCGTGCGACGGAAAGAATGCGATGGATCGCGTTCACATTCCCGATGCTTGCATTTTTCGTTGTCGATCACGCGTATGCCAAATACGAACTGGTGGAATACGATGTCAGCGACCGATATCACTCGTGTTCGTGGACCGATAACGGAAACGGAACCAGCACGCTCCGCGTATCGATCGATTTCAAGGCCACTGAGGGTCGAACCTGGGGCCAGGCGTTCCTCTCGCGCGGGATAATGGTCTACGCGTACGACAAGAATGGCACCATGCTCCAAAGCAGTGACGTTGCACAGGCGGTTTTCATGGGTAACATTCGGCATTCGATCGCGTACTCCGGGATGGGCTACGTCATGTATAACGGGTACATAGTAGGCTCCGGCACTAATCCGCCGAGCTATTCCGAGTGGGGGATTACCAGGGCGTTCACGGCACCCGTCAGGGTGATCGTCGACAATGCCAAAGTGGAAGACTGGCCCGCGTTGTCCATTCGCGCCGGAAACTACACCGCTCCGGCCGATCCCGGCTACCTCCCCGGTACGGGCATGACCGGCTACGATGTCGCCGAGATTAAAGGCGCGGCGTATATCGCGCGTTATGGTGGACCGGGCAGCTGCAACGTCGTGAATCCGACCACGCCACCGGAACCGCCGCGGTCGGTCGCGATCGACGTCACTGCCCCGAACTGGGATCTTGGCGAATTGCCGCGCGGCGAGGCAAAGAAGTCCTTTTCCAATATCGAGGACGCTCTCTGCTTCAAATATTCGGGCAGCGCGGTCAACGGCAAGCGCTTCGTGATCGATGCGACCAGTGCGGCAGGTACGGTCAACGGCCGCTATCGGCTGAAGAATGGAACGGACACCATTCCGTACGCCGTGGAGTTATCCAACGGAGCGGTGAATGTACCGTTGCCGAATACGGGCGGCATGACCGTTCCGCTGGATTCCGGCGGGCTATCGTGCTGGATGCCGACATTCACGACCAACGTGCCTGCCGATGCGAAAGTCGGGCAATACCACGATGTCCTGACGTTTACGGTCGTCACTAAAACCTGACGGCGCGCCAGTGTGCCAGTTCGGGTCACCAGAGCATGGGAGTCAATATGACAAAACGCATCGCCGGATACGGGCTGATTGCCGCGTGTATGTTGCCGGTTCTCGCGATGGCGCAGGAGGTCACGCTTAGCGGCAAGACGAGCAGCACGATCACGGCCACCGTCGCGCCGCGGGGCACCTTCGACGTCACCGACGAAAAGGGCGGCTGGTTCGACAGCGGCCTCGAAATGAAGCAGTTGGGCGGCTGGGATGCGCCCTACGAAGTGGAAGCGCGGCTGCGCGTGCTGTCGACGAGCGGCACGTTTCAGGTGCGCCTGGACACGCCGCTCGAGATCCGCAATCAGGCAGACACGCAGAAGATGTTCCAGCGGCCGTCCGTCACGCTGGCACCGGATGGCGGCCAGCCGAAGTCGATCGTGACGGGGCAGGGCACGACGTTCAGCAATCCCGTGCCGCCGGTCGCCGGCGAGGATTCGGTCGGGTACTACACGCTGGCGGTTGCCGCGTATCCGCCAGCGGGCGACTTCAAGGCGACCGCCGGCACATACAGCGGCGTGCTGTCGCTCACATTCGAGCCCACCATCAAGACGCGCTGACGCGCTCGTAGCCGTCGTCGTGCGCGCGCCGCGGCTACGGCACACCCGCCGCCGGTTCGGCCTTGCTCTCCGGCACGCGCGACGCGTTGCCGTCCGGGTGCCGCTTCGGGCTGCGATGACCGCCTGCAGCGCGAACCTCCGCCAAATCGTTCACGATGAATCTATCCGTGCTTGCCCGCTTCTTCGCAACGTTCACCGCGTACCTGATGATGCCGGCATCGGTGCTGGCCGCGATCGATCTGATACCGAAGGAAGTCGTCGTCGACGGCCAGGAAACTGCCGTCCAGATCGTCAACAACGGCGATCGCCCGGAATACGTGAGCATTTCGCTGTCGCGCCTGATGAATCCCGGTGTGCCGCTGGCCGAAGAAAAGGTCGAACCGGTTGGCGAGAGCGACCGGCCAGCGCTGTACGCGTTCCCGTTCAAGATCAGTTTGGCGCCCGGCCAGAGCAAGACGATCACGCTGAAGTCGCTGCGCGCGGTGGAAACCGAGACGGTGTATCGCCTCGACGTGAAACCCGTGTTGAAAGTCTCCTCCGGAGAAAAGGCGAGCGCGACCGGGACCGTGCTCGTCAGCCTGGCGTTCAGTGGGCTGGTGCGCCAGTTGCCGAACCGCACTCGCGCAGGACTCTCGATGACCTGCGATGCGACGGGCGCACGCCTGACCGCAACCGGCAACGTTCGACATACGGTCAAGGGCGCGCAAGTGGACGGGCGCGTGCTCGACGATTTCAACGTCTATCCGGGCGTGCCGTTGCCGCTGAAAGGGCGTGTCGTGTCGGTGCCGGGGCAGGCGGCCTGTCCGGAGCAGGCTGGTGCCGGCACGTCGTGACATCGTCGCGTATTGCATATCGCGATTTCGGCGAAGGCCCGATCGATCTTCCGCATGGAGAGCGCTCGCGCGGACGGGGAGGCGATTCGGGTATATCCGTCGCGTCGTTGCCGATTGTCATGGCGCTCAAGGAAATTGTTTCGGCGCAGGCGTTGCCGGTTTAGCGTGGACATGCCCGCCAGTTTCGTCTACTTGTCGCCGATCTGACGAACCGATGACGGCCGCCGCGAACTTCCCGCGCGGCGGCACGATGCGCACGGATTCGCGTTCAGGACGCCGATTCCGGCGTTTGTCTATCATGCGCAGAGGTGCCGCGCCGGCACGCACGACGAGCCGGCGCGCGCGGAAACCGGCATGTCGCGCAACCCAACCTGCGAGCGAGGGCATCATGGCAAGACAGACGATGGCGGAATATCTGGCGAAGACGCTTGCGGCGGCGGGCGTCGAGCGTATCTGGGGCGTGACCGGCGACAGCCTGAACGGGCTGTCGTTCAGCCTGAGCCAGATCGGCTCGATCCGCTGGATGCATACGCGGCACGAGGAAAGCGCGGCGTTCGCGGCCGGCGCCGATGCCGCGTCGACCGGGCGGCTCGCCGTGTGTGCGGGCAGCTGCGGCCCCGGCAACCTGCACTTGATCAACGGGCTCTACGACTGCCATCGCAATCATCAGCCGGTGCTCGCGATTGCCGCGCACATCCCGTCGACCGAGATCGGCCTCGGCTATTTCCAGGAAACCCATCCGCAGGAACTGTTCCGCGAATGCAGTCACTTTGCGGAACTGGTGACCAACGCGTCGCAGTTCCCACGGCTGCTGGCGCGCGCTATGCGCACCGCGATCGAAGCGCGCGGCGTCGCCGTGATCGTGCTGCCGGGCGACATCGCGCTCGGCGACGGTCCTGACGAAGCGCCGCGCTGGCACGACGCGGCGCCGCCGTCCATCGTGCCGGCCGACGCCGATCTCGACCGGCTCGCGGCGCTGCTGAACGCGTCCGACGCCGTCACGCTGCTATGCGGCAGCGGCACGCAAGGCGCGCACGACGAAGTCGTCGCACTGGCGGACACGCTCGGCGCGCCGGTCGTGCATGCGCTGCGCGGCAAGCAGTTCGTCGAATGGGACAACCCGTTCGACGTCGGGATGACGGGGCTGATCGGTTTCAGTTCCGGCTATCACGCGATGGAGTCCTGCGACACGCTGCTGATGCTCGGCACGGATTTTCCGTACCGGCCGTTCTATCCGTCGAATGCAAAGATCGCGCAGATCGACTGGAAGGGTTCGCAGCTCGGCCATCGCGCGCCGCTTGCGCTCGGCCTGGTCGGCACCGTGAAGGAGACGATCGCGGCGCTGCTGCCGCGCCTGACGCGCAAGACGCAACGTCGCTTCCTCGAGAACGCGCTGAAGCACTATGCGGCCGCGCGCAAGGGGCTCGACGATCTCGCGGTGGCCGAGCCGCCCGGCCGCGCGATTCATCCGCAGTACCTGACGAAGATCGTCGACGAAGTCGCGGCCGACGACGCGATCTTCACGGCCGATGTCGGCACGCCCACGCTATGGGCCGCGCGCTATCTGACGATGAACGGCAAGCGTCAGCTGCACGGCTCGTTCAATCACGGCTCGATGGCGAACGCGATGCCGCAGGCGCTCGGCGCGCAGGGCGCGCATCCGGGGCGGCAGGTCGTGTCGCTGTCCGGCGACGGTGGGCTGTCGATGCTGCTCGGCGATCTGCTGAGCGCGCGCCAGCTCAATCTGCCGATCAAGATCGTCGTCTACAACAACAGCCTGCTCGGTTTCGTGTCGATGGAACTGAAGGCGGCGGGGTATCTCGATACGAACGTCGATTTGAGCGCGACGGATTTTGCGGCGATTGCGAAAGGCGCGGGCATTTTCAGCGTACGCGTCGAACATTCGGAGAACGTCGAGCACGCGCTGCGCACGGCGTTCGCGCACGACGGGCCGGCCCTCGTCGACGTCGTCACGTCGAAGTACGAACTGGCGATGCCGCCGAAGATCGAACTCGCGCATGCGAAGGGGTTCAGCCTGTTCATGCTGCGCGCGATCCTGAGCGGACGCGGAGACGAGATCGTCGAGTTGGCGAAGACCAATTTGCGGTAACGCGCCCACGCGCGGCAAAGATACGGGCGCCGCGCGGCCTTCGCCAAGCGACCGGGGCGCGCCGCATCGGGCCCCGCTGCGAGGCCGTGGCGGGGCCCGATCGCACGCCCGTTCGACGCTCGCATGCGCCGCATCGGTCGTCATGCTTGCCGTTTTTGCACGAGCAGGCCGCTTTTTTGCACGGCCTTTATGTCGGCTGTCGCAAGCTTGCTACATCTTCAACAGCCGACCTTCTGCATCGGTCGACCGCCGCCATATGTCCCTTTCCTGCCGACCGAATCGCCGTCGCGGTTTTTACCGTGTGGTGCAGTTGCACTACCCGTGCCCAGCCCCGCCGGAGCGTGCCCGGCGAGGCCGGCCGCCACGCGCGACGGCGTTCGCCCTAAGTCCGTACCCGACCCGAAAAACGCTTTTCGGCCGCCGGCGAGGCGCACGCACGGTCCTCCTGCGCGCCGCACCGGCGCCGGCCGGGGAGGAACGGCAATTGCTGTCTATCCATTCGCCGCCCGCGCGTCGCATGTCGCGTCAGCCGGCGGCTCACGTCGGTGCGCCGCGGCGTGCGCGGCGCTGGCCCAAATAACGGAGGGTTCATGTACCTCACGGAAGAAGTGCATATTGCGCGCTCGGTCAGCCGCCGCGCGCGTGTCGAGGCGCTGCCGTCGGGCAGGCAGCTTGCCCGGCAGATCATGATGACGGTTCGCGCGGCGGACGTGCTGCTACGCCAGGCGATCCGGGTGCCCGAGCGGCACCAGTGGTCGGTGGATACCGAACGCGTCGACGCAGCCGGCGGCCCGCTTGCCGCGTGGGACTCGCACGTTACGTTCCGCGTCGCGAAGGCATTCGAGCCCGGCGTCGACGCGAACGCGCGTGCGGCGGACCCGCATCAGGTCGCCGTCGAGATCCGGCTGTTTCTTCCCGAGCAGGCGTATGTGGCCGAGCGACGCATCGGCGTGTTCGGCCGTCGCCACGGCAACCACTTCGGCGCGACGCTGTCGGTCACGGCCGGCTCGCAATGGGGCGGCCGCCGCGTCGAGTTCGTGCCGCCGCCCGGACGGCACGTGCGCGGCGACACGCTCGAAGCGCTCGTCGACGCGGTCGCGCCGATCGTCAACGCGGCGCTCGCGATGACCGGCTTCGGCGTGCCGAAGTGACGGCGCACCACACGCAACGGCGTCGCACGGCAGGCTGCCTTGCCGCCGTGCCGCGCATCGCGGGGCCGCGCCGCATGCGAGACGGCGTGCGGCCTCGCTACGCGTCGCCGGCCTGCCCGGTCTGACGCTGCAGATCCTCCATCAACTGTTCGGCGAGAAAGTCGCACGGCGGACGTTTCGATTTGGTGCTGCGCGCGAGAATCAGTTCGAGCGGCGGCAGGTCCGGCAATCCGTGCGAGCGGCCGAGCATCGACAGCTGCGCGGGAATCGCGCAACGCGCGAGCGGCGCGACCGCGAGACCCGCTTCCACCATGCTGAGCAGCCCGAGCAGGCTCGGGCTTTCATACGACGTCCGGTACGGCACCTTCGCGCGTTCGAGGCTGCGGATCGCGTTCTCTCGCGCGACGCTGCCGGGCATGAACACCGCGATCGGCAGCGGCCGTTCTTCCCACACGCGCGGGCCGTTCGTCATCGCCGCCCACGCCATCGGCTCGTGGCGCACGAAATCGCCCGACAGCCCCTTCACGCGCGTGCCGCACACGAGATCGACGGTGCCGTCCTTCAGCAGCGGCGCGAGCGCACTGCTCGGCAGCCCGATCACCTGGATCTCGACCTTCGGATAGGTCGCCGAGAATTTCTTCAAGACCGACGGCAACAGCGACGACGCATAGTCGTCCGGCACGCCGATCACGACCTTGCCGGTCACCTCCGGCCGCACGACGGCCGCCCACGCCTCGTCGCGCAGCGCCAGCATTCGTCTGGCGAAACCGAGCAGCACCTCGCCCTCGCGTGTGAGCACGATGCTGCGCGGCTTGCGCACGAACAGCGGGCGGCCGATCGCGTCCTCGAGGCTCTTGATCTGCATGCTGACGGCGGACTGCGAACGGTTCACGGCCTCGGCCGCGCGCGTCATGTTGCCGGTCTCCGCGACGGCGACGACGGTGGCCAGCACGTCGTGATCGAGCATCTTCATCGGTATCAGGAAAATTGAAGGCAACGATCAACATTATGCGTTTTTATTGTTGCTATGTGTCTGCCATAGTGGAATCAAGCCGGCCGTATCGTCCCGATGCGGCGCAGCATGCAGCACTGAACAGGAAAGCGTGGTGTATCGATGATCGACCATCCGTTGCGCGCCGCACTGGCCGCCGAATTGCATGCCCGGCCGTTTCTGCGGATCGCCGAGGCCGTGTCGCTCACCCATTACGCGGTGTACGCGGACGGGCAGCCCGATCTCCACGAAACGCTGCTGCACGCGCTGTGTCGCGACACCGGCATCGCCGCGCCGCATGAAGGCGCGACGCACCATGCGGCGCAATCGCGTTGCGGCTGGTATCTGAAGTGGGAGCGCCACACCGAGTTCTCGACGTTCACGTTCGTCGCGCCGCGCCGCGATACCGGCTATTTCGACGATCTTGCGATCGAAGGCATTCCGGCCGCGTGGTTCGCGCGGCTCGCGGGCATCCGCTTCGTCGCGGTGCGCATGGAGCTGCTGTCCGGCGACGCCGCGCGGCTCGTGTGCGCCGATCTGCGGCGCTGGATCGACGGGCCCGTCCTCGTCGGCAGCAACGTCCTCGGCGGCGGCAAGGTGTTCTGCGACTGGCACGTGCGCGACGACGGCTTCATGCGCTTTCTCGTCATCGACGACGATTTCCGCGAGGAGCAGGGCGGCCGGCTGCTGCAGCGGCTATACGAGATCGAGACGTACCGGATGATGGCGCTGCTCGCGCTGCCGGTCGCGCGCCGGATGAGCGGCGAACTCGACGAGATCCACGCGTCGCTGCACGCGCTGATGCAGCAGATGGATGCGGGCGGCGCAGGCGACGACGATGCGTCGCTGCTCGTGAAGCTCACGCATCTCGCGGTGCGCGTCGAAGCGCTGTCGGGCGCGGGCGGCCGGTTCAGCGCGTCGCGCGCCTACGAGAAGCTCGTGCTCGCGCGCATCCAGGAATTGCGCGAGGAGCGCATCGAAGGGATGCCGACGATCGCCGAATTCATGGAACGGCGCTTCGCGCCCGCGATGGAGACGTGCCGCAGCGTATGGGCACGTCACGAGCAGATCGCCGCGCGCATCGCGCGTGCGGTCGATCTACTGCGCACGCGCGTGAATCTCGCGCAGGAGAAGGACGTCACGCGGCTGCTCGCCGGCATGGAGCGCACCGCACGCAATCAACTGCATTTGCAGCATGCGGTCGAAGGGCTGTCGGTCGCCGCGATCTCGTACTACGTGCTGTCGCTCGCCACCGCCGCCTTCAAGGCGCTGCACGTGATGAAGCTGCCGGTCGATCCCGAGCTCGCCGAAGGCTTGCTGATTGCACCGGTGGTGTTCGCGGTGATCCACATTACGCGGCGCACGCGCGCGCAGCTCGCGCACGCGGAAGCCGCACACGACGGCGGCGCCGTGCGAGTCGCCGCACTGAAGCAGGCAAGCTAAAACAAACGACTACGTATCAAAGGAACGGAGATGACTTTTTCGCTGAACCCATCCGAATTGTTCGACGGCTTCGATGGCTTCGACGGTTTCGACGAGCCGATGCACGATCACGCCGGCGCGCCCGATGAAGCGCACGTGACCTCGTATCAGGCCGTGCTGCAGGAGCCGATGGTGTCGCTCGTCGGTAGCGTCGATCGGCCCGACGTCGCATCGGTCGCGATTCTCGGATACAACTGACGCGCGGCGTATAGCACGCATCGCGCGCACCGCGACGGCGACGCTGCGCGGGCGTCCGCAAGACGGACGTTCGCGTGGCGATGCTTTGCTTTTCGCCTGCGGTTCTCATGCGGCTTGCTTCGTCGTCCGCGCGGCGGCGAGCGTGCCCCCTCAACGACCGCATCGAATGAGGTCGCCGCGCGGCACGTCGTGCTTCGACCGCCGCGCGACGACACCGTCAATCGACCGCGCGCATCGCGTGCCGCAATTCCTGATAGCTGCGCAGGCCCGCGACGCCGAGTTCGCGTCCGATGCCGCTCAGCCCGAAGCCGCCCCAGCAAACGTGCGGATAGATGAGCTGCGGCGCGTTGATCCACACGAGCCCCGCGCGCACGCGTGCCTGAAACTGGCGCGCGGCCGCCGCGTGGCGCGTCACGACGGTCGCGACGAGCCCATAGCGTGTGTCGTTCGCGAGCGCGATCGCCTCGTCGTCGGTACGGAACGATTTCACGCACGCGACCGGGCCGAATACTTCATCGGTCCACAGTACGTTGTCCGCAGCCGGCTCGGCGATCACGACGGGCGCCATGAAATAGCCGTCGCCGCCCGTATCGGCCACGCGTCCGCTGAAGGCGACGCGTGCGCCGGTGTCGATGCCCTGTTGCAGCAGCGCTTCGACCCGGGCGCGCTGCGCGGCCGAAATCAGCGGCCCCATCGCGACATCGGCGACATCCGGCGGCGCGACGACGAGCGCGCGCACGGCCGTCTCGAATGCGGCCATGAAGCGGCGATACACGCTGTCGTGCACGAGGATGCGCGCGGTGGCCGAACACATCTGCCCGGCGTTCGTGAACGCACCGGCGACGGCCAGCGAAATCGCGAGTTCGAGATCGGCATCGTCGCGCACGATCAGCGCGGACTTGCCGCCGAGCTCGAGCGTCACGCGCTTCATGTCCGCGGCCGCGGCGCGCATTACATGACGGCCGGCCGCGGTGCTGCCCGTAAACGAAATCTTGTCGATCAGCGGATGCGCGGTCAGCGCCGCGCCGACGTCGGCGCCGCCGTTCACGACGTTGACGACACCGGCCGGCACGCCGGCCGCGGCGACGATTTCGAGCAGCGCGTGTTCGGCCGGCGAGGTTAGCTCGGACGGCTTCAGCACGACCGTGCAACCGGCCGCGAGCGCGGGCGCGAGCTTCCACGCGGTCGTCACCATCGGGAAGTTCCACGGGACGATCAGTGCGGCGACGCCGACCGCGTCATGAAAGCGCTCGGCCGCGAACGACTCGTTCGGCAGCGCGACCGGTTCGGCGGCGAACGTCGCCGGGTTCGCGCACAGCGACGCGTAGTACGCGAACGTGGCGGCGACGTCGCCGACATCGGCGTCCGCTTCGAACGGCGGCTTGCCGCTGACCTGCATCTGCAAAGCCGCAAGCCGCGCGCGGTCGGCTTCGACGCGTTCGGCGATCGCCGCGAGCATCCGGCCGCGCTCGGCGGGCGGCGTGTCGCGCCAGCCCGCAAACGCATCGCGCGCCGCGCGTACCGCATCGTCGACATGCACTGCCGTCGCGAATTCCTGCCAGCCGATCGTCGCACCGGTCGACGCGTTGCAGATCGGCGCGCCGGCCGTGTCGGAATGCGTGCGAACCGCACGGCCGGCGATCTGCGCTGCGGGCAGCACGAGCGTCGCGGCGGAAGGGGAGCGTTCAACGGTGGACATGAGGTTCATCCTCTCGGTCGGTGTTCGGTTTCAGGTCAGCGGTACGCGACGCCGGGCATCACGCACAGCATCTCGAACGCGAGGTTTGCGCCGACGAGCGCCGTGGTGCCCGCCGGATCGTAGGGCGGCGACACTTCGACGAGATCCGCGCCGACGATGTTCAAGCCTTTCATCCCGCGCACGATTTCGAGTCCCTGCTGGACGGACAGCCCGCCGATCTCCGGCGTGCCGGTGTCGGGTGCGAACGACGGATCGAGACCGTCGATGTCGAAGCTCAGATAAACGGGCGTGTCGCCGACGCGCTCGCGCACCTGCGCCATCAGCGGCGCGAGCGACTTGTTCCAGCATGCTTCGGCCTGCACGACGGTGAAACCCTGCTCGCGGCACCAGTCGAAATCGTCGGCGTGATAGCCGGTGCCGCGCAGGCCGATCTGCGTGACCTTGTCGCATTGCAGCAGCCCGTCTTCGACCGCGCGGCGAAACGGCGTGCCGTGCGCGATCTTTTCGCCGAACATCGTATCGTTGACGTCCGCATGCGCATCGACATGCACGACGGCGACCTTGCCGTACTTCCGGTGCAGCGCGCGCAGGATCGGCCAGGCGATCGTGTGATCGCCGCCGAGCGTGATAGGGCGGCAGCCGTTCGCGACGATCCGGTCGTACGCAGCCTCGATCCGGCGCACCGAATCCTTCAGGTCGTACGGGTTCGTCGCGACGTCGCCGATGTCGGCGACTTGCAGCGAATCGAACGGCGCGGCGCGCGTGGCCATGTTGTAGGGGCGCAGCAGCACCGATTCGGCGCGGATCTGGCGCGGGCCGAAGCGCGACCCCGAGCGGTTCGACGTGCCGAGGTCGAGCGGCACGCCGACGAAGCATGCGTCGAGGCCGTCGGTCGTGTCGGCCTGCGGCAGGCGCATCATCGTGGCGATGCCGCCAAAGCGCGGCATCTCGTTGCCGCCCATCGGTTGATTCAGTTCGCGGTGCATGGGGCGTCTCCTCTGGTCGATCGAAAGCGATCGGCCGATGGTAGAGGAGAACGCATGCGCGAAGATTTTGAAGTCGCAACGTTCACATCGACGACATTCGATGCAACGGGCGCCGCCGCATCGAGTGCGCGCAACGCGGCCGTGCGTCAGTCTGCGGCGGCGCTCGGCGCTGCGTCGTCACCCGGCACGACATCGTGCGCGTCGCCGCGCGCGGCGGCCGGCAGCGGCG
>NZ_KV786727.1:0-39044 GCF_001806955.1 Burkholderia sp. HMSC10F09 | reverse complement strand
CTTCGCCGTCTTGCGGCGCCGCGTCGGCGCCCTTCGACTTGGCCGCTGCGCGACGGCGCGCGATCAGGCTGCGCGGACCGCGCCGCAGGCCGCGGCGGGGACGTTCGTCGCCACCCGCGGCCGGAGCGTCCTGCTCCGGCGCATCGTCGGCGCGCGCAGCCTGCACGGCGGGCGCGGACGATTCAATATCGTGGATATCTGTCAAAACAACCTCAAAATGTCAGGTCTCGCGCCCGGAACGGGCGCGGCAAGAAGTCAGCCGCGATCAGGCGCGACGCTGTTCGGGTTCTGCTTCGTCGTCCTGCAGCGCATCCGCGTCGATCGACGCGCTGGCGCTGCGCACGGCGTCGGCAAGACTGTCGGACGTGTCGTCCGGCATCTCGCCGTCCGCGGGACGGGTACGGTGCGCATCGGCCTCTTCGGCCTCGTCCGGCCTGTCGCCGGTCGCTTCCGCACCGTCTCCGGCAGCCGCTTCGGCGGCCGGCTTGCGATCTTCCTCGTTCGATTCCGCATGCAGCGGCACCAGCTGCACGCCGGCCGGCGCTGCTTCGGCACCGGCCTGTTCCGTTTTCCCGCGATCAGCCCCGAGCGTATCGCGGTTTGGCAATTCCTGCGTCGACGCGTGTTCGTCCGTCGTCGCCATGTTCGGCACGGCGTCCGGCTGCGCTTCGGCTGCTTCGGTTGCTTCGCCCGCTTCAGCCGCTTCGGCCGACGACGCATCGGCCGCGGTCGCATCGTCGGCAGCTTCCGGCGCGTCGCCGTCGAAATCCATTGCCTGCTGCGCGAGCAGCGCGGCCTCGATGTTCGCGGCCGGCTCTTCGAGCGCGGGCAGATCGTCGAGCGCCTTCAGTCCGAGGTCGTCGAGAAACTGCTTCGTCGTCGCATACAGCGCCGGACGCCCCGGCACGTCGCGATGCCCGATCACTTCGATCCAGTTGCGATCCTCGAGCTGCTTGACCACCTGCGTGTTGACCGTGACGCCGCGGATTTCCTCGATGTCGCCGCGCGTGACCGGCTGCCGGTACGCGATGATTGCCAGCGTTTCGAGCACCGCGCGCGAATATTTCGGCGGCTTTTCGGGATGCAGGCGATCGAGAAAATGACGCATCGCCGGCTTGCTCTGAAAGCGCCATCCGCTCGCGAGCGCCACCAATTCGACACCGCGGCCGGACCAATCCTGTTTCAGATCTTCGAGCAACGTGCGGACCGTGTCAGCCGACACGCCGTCGGCAAAGAGCTTGCGCAAATCGCCGAGCTTGAGCGGCTCCTGCGCACAGATCAAAGCAGTCTCGAGGACGATCTTCGCCTCTTGGGTATTCATGCAGCTAGGCCAGACCCTGTGGTCAAACGAACCGGATCAACAAAACAGACGAAAGGAACGGAAGACGCGCTCGCCCGATTCTGATCGGTCATATTGATGGGAGCACGAACCGGGGGCGGCAGCATCGACTTCAAGCCAGGCCCGAACCGGACGGAACAGCACGACTCAACGACGGAGCCGCGTGACTGAGCGCCATATTACGCAAAATTGCCCGGTGCGTAAAGATGAGTCGCGCGGCGCGGCCGGCACTCCGGCCCCGCTTCAGCCGACACGCGCGCCGCGCGCCAGAAAGCGGCGCAGACGCTCGACACCGGCATCCAGTCGAGCCGTATCGCTGGCGTAGCACCAGCGCACGAAGCCCTCGCCTTCCGGCCCGAACGCGCGACCGGGCGCAAGGCCGAGCGCCGCCTCGCGCACCAGCGCCTTGCAGAACGCGAGGCTGTCGTCGGCACCCGGCAGCTTCAGGAATACGTACATCGCGCCCGGCGGCGCGGCCACGTCGACGCCCGGCAGCGTGCGCAACGCGCCGATCAGATGATCGCGTGCGTCGCGCAGCGCCGCCACGAACGTGCGGACAAACGGCTCGCCGTCGCGCAGCGCGACTTCGCCGGCCGCCTGCACGAACGCCGGCGCACAGGAGGTGTTGTATTCGACCAGCTTCGACAGATCGCCGGCCAAGGCAACGGGCGCGACGAGCCAGCCGAGCCGCCATCCCGTCATCGCCCATGCTTTGGAAAACGAATTGACGACGACGACGCGTTCGTCGCGTGACGCAATATCGAGCAACGATGGCGCGCCGCCCGCATCGAACGCGAGCCGCTCGTACACCTCGTCGGCCACGAGCCAGATCCCGTGTCGGCGGCAATGCGCGAGCACGGCAAGCTGATCGTCGCGCGACATCGTCCAGCCGGTCGGATTGTTCGGCGAGTTGATCATCAGCATCCGCGTGTCGGGCGTCAGCGCCGCGAGCAGCCGGTCGACGTCGAGCTGCCAGCCGGCGCGCCCATACGCGAGCGGCACGCACTCGACGCACGCACCGAGAATCTTCGGAATCTCGACCAGATTCGGCCACAGCGGCGTGAGCGCGACGACTCGATCGCCGGGCCCGACCAGCAGCTGCGCGGCGAGCATCAGCGCGCTGACGCCCGAGCTCGTGACCGCGATCGAGTCGAGCGCCGTGGCACCGTGGCGCGCGCTCACGTAGCCGGCGATCGCACGACGCAGCGACGCCGTGCCGAGATTCGGCGTGTAGAACGTCGCGCCGTCCCGCAACGCGACGGCCGCCGCATCGCGGATGAAGTCCGGCGTCACGCGATCGGATTCGCCGAACCAGAACGGCAAGACGTCGCGCACGCCGAAACCTGCATTCGCGACTTCGCGGATCAGCGACGGGCGCAACGCGTGCACTGCTTCGCGGGCTGCAGGCTCATGCGCCGGCTCGAACTCTGCGGAATCTGCGGAATCTGCGGAATGCACCATCGTCGATCGCCACCGGAGAACGCGATTCGCGTAGTGTACCCACGACGCAGGGCCGCACGCGCGTCAGTCGAGGTCCTCCGCACGCGACGGCATCTCGCGCACGAGCTCCCAGATCGCCTGCGCGGCAGGCGACAGCGACCGGTCGCGGCGCCGCACGAGCTCGACCGTCCGTTCGGTGCGCGGCGTCAGCGGCCGCGCGACGAGCGTCGAGCCGGCCGGCAACGGCAACGACAGCCACGGCTGCACGCTCACGCCGATGCCGGCCTCGACGAGCCCGAACACGGTCGCGGAATGGCCGAGCTCCTGCATCACCGTCGCGTTGACGCGGTGAGCGGCCAGTGCCGCATCGATCAGCGGACGGCTGCCCGAGGCGTGATCGAGCAGGACGAGGCGTTCGCCGTTCAGCGCGGTCCACGGCACCTCGGTGCGTGCGGCCAGCGGATGATCGGCGCGCGCGACGAGGCAGAACGAATCGGTCATCAGCGGCTCGCAGACGAGATCCGCGACGGCCAGCGGCCCGATCACGACGCCGAAGTCGACTTCGCTCGACTTCACCTTGCGCAGCACGTCGCTTTGCACGTCGTCGCGCAGCCCGAGCGTGACGAACGGAAACTGCCGCTCGCACGACGCGACGACGCGCGGCATCAGCCGGCACGCGATCGTCGGGCTCGCCGCGACGATCACGCGCCCGCGGCGCTGCTCGCCGATCTCGCGAATTTCGCGCAGCGTGTCGTCGAGATCGTCGAGCTGCCGCGACACGCTCGCGATCAGGTTCGCCCCGACATCGGTCAACTGCACGTCGCGCGTCGTGCGATCGATCAGCTTCAGCCCGAGCTCGGTCTCCAGTTCGCGCACGCAACGGCTGACCGCGGACTGCGTGAGCCCGATCTCGTCGCCGGCGCGGCTGAAGCTCCTGAGCCGCGCGACCTCGATGAATACGCGAAGCTGGCGCAGCGTGACGTTCATCCCCGGACCTCATCAATCGTCGATATCGATGCGCGATTTTAATGCGCGATGGATGCCGCGACGTGTGAATCGATCTCGGCACGGCGTGTTTCGCTGCGGTGCAATAAGCGCGCAAACGCACGCCGTACGGGCGAATTGCACAAGATTGGTGATTGTCCTGATTTGCTGACGGGTTATTTTGGCGTCTTATACGCCCCTAGCTGACTTAGCCGTCGGCTCGCTGCCAAGCGGCTCTCGAGGGATTCGCCTCCGACATGGCACGCTTCGTGCATTGCATGGCGCACAGGGCGCAGGTGATGTCGGACAACGGGCAGGAACACCGCTACCGGCCAACCGAACGCCCCCACCCGGCACTCGACGACGAGTGCCTGAAGAGTGCGCGGCGCATGGCAGCGCACCGGAGTTAGCTTCGCTGAGGTGAGGACATGATGCTGTTCGACGATTTGAGAGATAACGAATGGGCGCTGGTCGAAGGACTGTTTTGCTCGGAGCCTGCACGCAGTGAGCGGCGCGGCCGCCCGCGCGTGGAGGCCCGTTCGGTGGTAAATGCCGTGCTTTGGGTTCTGTCGACGGGCGAAGACTGGTCCAAACTGCCGGGCCGCTATCCGTCTCCGCCGACCTGCCGTCGTCGCTTCGATGAATGGCAGGCCGACGGCACACTCGCCGAAATCGTCAAGCGACTCGGCACGAGCGGCCGTCAGATTTCGCTGCGCGGCCGGATCGGCGCAAGCGCGGCGAAGCCGCCTGCACCGCCGAGCCGCGATCGACTGCGCGGCGCGTTCTGGACCAATCCGGAATCGTGGCGCGCGCCGGTCAAAATGGCGTAACGGATAGCGATACGGGCGGCTTCGGCCGCCCGTTTTCATTCTGCTTGCCGCCTTGCGCGCGGCGCACGCGTGACGCCCCGTTACGGACGCCGCTCGGCGATACATCTATTTACTATTATTTACAGCAAGCCTGCACTCCCACGCTTACCTTAGCGACATATCAACGGGCCGCGCCGACGGCTTGAAGGGAGCCCTCCATGAAACCAATGTCACTGCTCGTCGCATGCGGCATTGTCGTTTCCGTGGTGCTGGCGACTCCCGTCCACGCCGACGATCGCACGAAGGCGCCACGCCGCCAGGATCATCGAAATGCGCTGGCGCATCAGCCGCCGCCCTCCACACCGCCCGACCGGCAGACCGTGCCGCGCGGCGACCTGCGCGGCGACATCGCAAGCAACGCGCGCGCACGCATCGGCTCGCAGCCGAACGACCTGCCGCGACATCCGTAGTCGCAGGTAGTCGCACTTCACCGATTCACCGAAGAAAATGCCGGCGCCAGGGAACTGACCGCCATGCACCGGGTCACACGGTTGCCATGAGCACAGCGTGGCAGCAGCAAAAGTATCCGGTACGCCCGTATCCTCGTGATACGGGCTTTTTTTCGAGCATGCCCTTTGCGGCGGATACGCCGCCTGCGCTAGAGGCGGCTTTCGAGAACCGATACGGCGCCCGCTTCGCTGAGCGCGTAGTCGTCCATCCGTCGATCGAGCCAGGTCGCCGCTTTCTCTTCGCGCTCGAGGCGCGCGAACTCGGCGCGACCGCTGTCGGTGAGCACCGCGATGTCCACCGGGGCGTGAAAGCCGGGTGCGGGCGCCACGGTCTTCTGCCTGACCGTGTCCATCAGCCCGAGCGATCGCAGATACTCGAACACGCCCGGGCGGCGCGCCCACGGAACCTGGCGGTACTGCACTCGTCTCAATGCGTCGAGCACCGCTTCATTGGAATACGTGGCCATCTCGATTCTTTCTTAAAGTGCAGCGACAATGCGAAGCGGCGCGCCGGACGGGGTCTCCGCCCGCCGATACCGCCACCGGTTCTTGGGGCCGACATTCGGCGTCGCGTCAGGGGCGAATTGTCAGCCATCCATAAAAAGACACCATACCCCAATCAAATTGATTCTGTTCGATTCATTTGTACTTCTCTTCATCGGATTCCTGCTGTGCCGCAAGCAACGGCGGCGTATCGCGCTCGCCGCGGTCGCGCTGTTCTGGCTCATCGCGAGCGGCTGGCTCGCGGCGCCATTCGTCGCGTGGGCCGAAGCCGGCGTCGAACCGGTCGAGCATCCGGACATGCATGGACAGACGGTACTCATCGTCCTCGGTGCCGGCACGCAGCGCGCCGATGACGGCCTTCGGCCGCCGCGGGACGGCGCGGCTCGCATTCGCAAGGCCGCGGAACTGTACCGAACCTGCCGCCGGCAGGCCGAGCGGTGCACCGTCGTGATGTCGGGCGGCGATCCGCAGCATCACGGCGACACCGAAGCGGCCGTGTACGGGCGCGGACTCGTCGCCGCCGGCATCGATCCCGGCGATCTCGTGCTCGAACCGAAGAGCCGCACGACCTATGAAAACGCGCAATTCACGACGTCTATACTACGCTCACGGCGTGACGACGCGCGTATTCTCATCACGTCGTCGTATCAGATGCGCCGCGCACTGCTCGACTTCCGCCGTTTCGGCATCGATCCGCAGCCCGTCTTTGCGAATCGCCGCGAAGCGCATACGGGGTGGCTGCCGCGCTGGTCGAATGTCGTCGCGGCCGAACTCGCGCTGCACGAGTTGATCGGCATCGCGCAGTTTCATGTCTATCGGCTGATCGGCCGGTTCTGATCGCGCAGCGCGCCGCAACGATCGCAACGGACGATGGCATCCGCGTGACGGGCCTCGCGAAGTGTTGCGCGGCTTCAACGTACGCTTGCGCGCCGGCGCGATCCGGTGCACATTGATCCGTCACTTTTGTTACACTCGACACGCACTCGATTGCAGTCGCCAGACAAAACGGCAACACTCGGGTTCATCACCACTTAGCGGAGGTAAAGCAATGAAGAAGACGTCCCTGGCTATCCTGGTTGCGATGTCGGCGCTGACTGGCGCAGCGTATGCGCAAGAGAGCACGGAAATCAAGACCATCACCGATCCGGCCAAGATCGCCGAGATCGAGCAGCGCGCACAGGCGCTGCAACAGCAGCAAGCGTCCGAAGCGGCGCAGCCGGCGATGCACGAAGAGCATCACCACGGCAAGAAGGCTGCTCACCACAAGGCAGCGAAGAAGGCCGGCAAGAAGGCCGCGCCGGCAGACGCTGCGAGCCAGTAAGTTCGGCGGCTCCGCACAAGCGAAAAGCCGAATCCGGGCAACCGGGTTCGGCTTTTTTACTTGCGGCGCCCGCGCGCTGTGCTAAAGTCGCGCACCGAATTTTTCCAACCGTGCGCACCCCGGTGCGGAGGACAGCATGAGCAACATTCAACTCGACATCGAGTGGACCGAAGCCGCCACTCGCAAGATCAAGCAACTGATGCCGCGCGGCTCGGACGACGCGTTCCTCGCACTGCCGCCGATCGAGTGCCTGCCGATGGAAGGCGACGTGCTGTTCCTCGGCCCGCAAGGCAAGCAGCAGCCGTTCATCGTCGCGGAACGCCAGTACCATCACGACGGCGACGCCGACTGGACGATCATCCTGATCCTCGACGTGCCGAACGCGTCGCACTGACGCATCGCGGCGGCCGCGCCAGCCGGCCGCCCCGCTCGCTCACGCGAGCTTCGACAATACGCGGACTTCCGAACGCTCGATCCAGTCCGCGGCCGCCTCGCGATACGCGAGGATATGCGCGGAACGTGCATGGGCGGCCAGCGCCTCCTCGCTCTCCCATCGTTCGATGAAGACGAATCGGGCCGGCTCCTTCAGGTCCCGATGCAGATCGTATTGCAACGCGCCGACTTCGTTGCGCGTCGGCTCGACGATACGCTCGAGCACCGCGCGCAGTTTCTCTTCCGCGCCGGGCTTCGCGACAATCAACGCGACCACTGCAATTTCAGCCATACCGCCTCCGTCGAATTCGAAAACGACGAGAATACGCGAATCGCACGGTGACCGTATGGGCGCCGTACATCGCGACGGACCAAAAAATAGCCCGCGCTTCAGAGAAGCGCGGGCAAAACCGTCGCCCTACGAGGATAGGCGACGGGGCCATCGGGATCCGCGCGCGGCGCGGATCGTCATCGTTGTCGCCGGCGCATTGCACCGGCATCGGCAGCGTCGATACCGTTGATCGGGCGTTCGCGACGCGCGCCCGGCATCTGACGCCGTCCTCCCCTTTCTGACAATCCCTACATACAAAGCAGCTTCCGTGCCAGATGAGGATTGGCCACTATTGCGTTGATTTATAAGCGGAAATTTTTAGGCCGTGACGATGTAACACGCGTTCTGCCACCGTAACGCCCGGAACGTTACGTAACGTCACGCGAGGTGTCCGTGCGCTGTCCCGCACGTCCGCGCGCGCATAAAGAAACCCGCCGGATGGCGGGTTTTGCATGGGGGCGTGGTGCGGTCAGCGCAGCTGATTCACGAGCAGTGCCATGATCTGGCGCGCGGGCGACGAGGTGTCGATTGCGCCCGACTCGTCGACGACCGCGACGCGCGTCTCGTCCGGCGTCAGCGCCTTCACGTTGACGCGATACTGCTTCGCCTGCTTCTCCTTCTTGCCGTGGAACAGCTGGCTCCAGAAGCCTTGCTGGGCCGCGCTGAGATCCTTCGGATCGACGTAGCGCACGAAATACAGCCCCTGCGTGCGATCGCGATCGTCGACCGTGAAGTTCGCGCGATCGAGCGCCAGGCCGACGTGCAGCCAGGAGCGATCGTACGGTTCGCCGAGCGTCACCTCGGACGGCACCGTGGCGGCGCTCGCATCGCCGCCCTGCGACGACGTGCGCGACACGTTCTGCGCGGCGATGGCGGCGGCCGCCTTCGACGACGCATCGGCGTCCTTCTTGTCCTTCGGCGCGGCCTCTTCCTTGATGTTGGCGATCGGCGGCTCGCCGTTCTTCGCACGCTGCTCGTTTTGCGCGAGCACGGCCATCAGGCGCTTCAGGTATTCGGTTTCGAGGCCCGGATCGTTCGGCTTCGGCTCCCACTTGCTCGAATCGTTGTTCGCGCCGGTGAGCGCTTCGCGCATCCCCTTCTGGCTGATGAACACGTAGGTGCCGCCGTTCGGCGCCGCGTCGAGACGCGTGCGGTACTTGTTGCGCTCGGCCGTCACGTACGAGTTGCCCATCGCCTTCGAGATCACGCTGCGGATCAGGCCGTCGTTGATTTGCGGGCGCGTCTCGTTCCAGTCCGTTTCCATCACGCCCTTGTCGCGCTGGTCGACGACGAGCAGGAAACCCTGCTCCTGCCAGAAGCGGCGCACCTGCGGCCAGACGTCGGCCGGCTTCTTGCCGTCGATCACGAGCCAGCTCTCGGTGCCGTCGCGCTGGATGCGCATGTCGGCGACGGCCGGCGCGACGGTGTCCGTGGCCGGTGCAGCCTGCTGGACCTGCTGCAGCGCAGACAGGGAAGTCGCGCCGCCCTGCGGAGGCAGCGAACGCTGATCGGCCGTCTCGTCGAGCATGTTGGGCGGCACTGCAAGCGACGCTTCCTTCGATTTCGAGTCGCTCTTGTAGTCCACTTTCGTGGGCGACGACGTACCGCAACCGGCGACGAGCGCGCCGGTGGCGAGCACTGCAGCGAACCGCATGGTAAGACGAAGATCAGTCATGTTCGGGGAATCCTCTTCCGCTAAATCACGGCGCTTTCCGTGGATCAACCGTGCATTTTACCGGGGCCGCGCGGCACTGTGCAAAAAAGCGACCGGCAAGAAAAAACCCGCGTCAGCTTGAACTGACGCGGGTTCTTGTCTGGTCGGGGCGAGAGGATTTGAAAATCGTCTAACCACGGTGGAATAAGGCTTTCCGAGGAATATGTAGGCGGTTTTTGCCCGTCGCACATACACACCGCCAGTCTAGCATGCATCTAGCGTTGCCTGAATGGCTTTGAGTCGAGGGCGCGAACGCCGCTCCCGGAAAGTCTGCCGGCACATCTCCCCCAGTTTTCCCAGCGTCGTCCGTACGCGCTGATTCACGTACGGCGTTCCGCAACGCCGAAAAATGCCCAGCGCTAGTAGTTCCCGATCCCCAGAGCGGCGTCACCGAATGGGAGTACATATGCGCAAGAAGGGCCGGATTCCCCTCAGACTTTCCTGGAGCGTAGAGAGCACCAGTTCCGCGAGAGGGCCTGCGGTGGTTTGGTCGTCGCATTGCATTCTATTCGATCCATAAGTCCAAGTTGAAACGCCCGCCAATGCGCGGGCGCTGCGGCACGAAGTAGTAAGTTGGTTAGTCTGAGATCATCCTTGCGATCATCTGAAGTTGTTGATTCAACGGAGCAAGCTGGAGCGCCTTCTTGCCCACCTTATCGAAGTCGCCGTTGAGCGAATTCGCGGCGATGCTTTCCAGCGTTTCGACGTTCCCCTTCCACGGCCCCATCAGGTTTGCGAGCCAGGAGTTCTGCGAGAACTTCGAGGCCCCTCCCCCGAGCGTCCAGCCGAGGTGATCGTTCAGCACGGGGTCCATGAGCTTCACTGCCGCGTCCGTGTAGGAGCCAGCCATACCGAGAAGACCCGAGCGCTGGATCACGTTGTACGCGAACTGCTGCGGTTCCTGCTCGGAGATGTCCTGCCCCTTGCGGAACGTCGAGATGACGTTCATGAGCACGCCTGCCGCCAACGCCGTGCCGAGAGCAGACGCGAAGCGCATGTGGTCGCCCGTGACGAAACCATGCTGTACGCCAGCTCGGATGAAGTTGTTGGAGAACTGCATCGCCATCGACTGGAACTGCAGAAACATCTTCCCGTACCACTTGTCCATCAAGAGCGGCTGGTTGCCGTAGCCGGACGTGTACGAGGCTCGCTTCTGCGCCTTGATGAGTGCGGACTCCAGCACGTACTTCATGTGGTCGCCGTCGCGCTCATTAAGCCACTTCGAGATGCCCGGCGAGAACAGTCCGCGCCGCTGCTCCGAGCCGTATTTCGTGAACAGTTCATTCAGCCGCTTCGCTTCCGGTTCTCCGATTCCGAGTGCGCCGAGCTGCGCGATCTTGCTCTTATCGAGCTTGTCGTACTGCGCGACCCACTTGCGGATATTGGCGAGCTGGACGAGTCCAGCAGTGCGGCGAATGTTGTCCGACCACGCCTTCATCAGCGACAGCTTGTTCCCGTACCGTCGCCCGTGGCTCTTTTGTTGGCGGTAACGAATAGGCTATTGTTGGAGTGCAACATGAAGCTCATATTTTGATGGTGTGATTGATGCGCCTTGTGGCGTGTGTGGTGTCGCAAAGACCCGCATCACCTCTGGCCGTCGGGAGGTGTGCCCGCCAACGGCGCTGGCTCGGTCGCGGTGGGGTAAGACGACTGAAGACGCGGTGCACGCGATCCCGGAAGGCTCCGAGATTCAAGTGGGTCAGACAGACAGCATGCCGTCTTCGATGCGGCGCGGGGACGCCAACAGGACGGCCCTGGTATCTGGTGGGATGCAGCCCATCGACAATCAACAGGGACATCTTTGATCGGGTCTACAGCTGCTGCATCAGCGAAAGCCAATGCAAGCCTTGCTGCCTCTACCTCTTAGATAATCATAGGCACGGCCCCGGCAGTCCTTAACATGTGCTGATTTATTCCGTCTCCTTGACAGCCCATGTTGGTAGGGCATGGACGCCTTCAGACAGCAGGCGTGTTACAAGACGGTGTTCCTGGAGACGCGCGTGCACGCGGATGCCTCCTCGTGGCGCTACGACGGTCGTTGGCACGCCCGCCTACGCTTCTGGCGACGGATATACAGGTGCAGCAAAAGATCATGCGCCGCCATGTCCTTTCCCGCAGCAAAGTTGCGCTCGAAGCGGGCAAGGAGGTCGGTAGCGGTCAGATTGCTCTTGCGAATGTTGCATATTCTGCAAAGGTAAGCGACGTTGCCGGGTTGATACGGCTGCGCAGTATCAAGGCGATCTAGGTGGAGTCTGCGAAAGTCGACGGGCACGAATCCACAGCAGGCACATTTGCCGCTCTGGATCGACCGCAGATACTCGGGTGTCAGCCCGACCACAGGCCCTCGGCGGCGAGCGTCGGTAATATCCCGCTCGGCCCAATGCTTTCGATGATGACGGGCGTTGTGCAAAGACACCCGCTCGGGATTCCTGGCCTTCCATCGGACAACCGCTGCCCGGTGCTTTTCTGGATTTGCGATGCGATAGCGGCGACAGCACGCCTTGCACAATGAACGCAACCCGTCGCGTTTGGACGCGTCCCGATAAAACTCGGCCCGCTCTTTGGTCTCGCCACACTTTGGGCAGCGTTTGACATCTAACATTACTGATTGCCTCGCGCGATGCTATGGGCGATTACTTGCTGCCGGAGCCGCTCAGCGGCATCGCGGGCTTTCTTGCGCTCGCGTTGTTCCTTGCGGAGCGCTGCGGCAGCCTGCGGATTCGCCGCGTATCGCCTCCGTTTCTCGGTTGTCACGCATTCAATGCAGCGAGCCGCGTAGCGTGATCGGAGCTTGGGGCTAACGCTCTTGTCCTCGTAGAAGGCGGTGATGGGCAGAAGCCGCTTGCAACAGCGGCATACGCGTTGCGTAGGCGGGATGAAGTTTGTCGGTAGGTATCGCATCGTGAATGTCGTTTCGGCGAAAAACAGAGGGACGCAAATGCACGCACTTGCGAAAAGTGGAACGCGCCGGAATAAAAAGGCCGTCTGAACGGCACGGCCTCGGCTGGCCGATTCCGGCTCTTACAATGTGCGGAGTTAATTGACGTTACGGCTTTCGCAGCCACGGACCGTCTTTTCACGACTACGGCAGCTCATTGCGTTGCGCGGATAGACGCAGGGCGCATAAACAAAAAGAGCCCGCCGGAAGGCGAGCCCTTGGGTTACGTCCAATATCTCGGGCGGCTCAGATGTTCATTGCGTGAGCCCGGAATCGCGCAACCGCCGCGCCGCTTTGGGTGCCAGGTTTTGCAGCCGATTCAACAGGCCGCGCCCACCATTGAGTTCGCCGTTCGCGCGGGCTTTTCTGCACATTGCGTTCCAAAGTACAAACGCCCCCGCTGCACCTTTCCGGCTCACAATGCAGTCGCCGTCGCAAGTATTGAGCACATACCGGTCTGCGTCCTCGTGATACTCCGCGACCATTTCTACGCCGCCAAGCGCCAAGGCGAACCAGGGAAACCCAGCGACCTCTGTGACATACTCGCCCACCTGGTCGGCGCCGAAGACACTAACGGCGTGGCGGTGGAGCGCAGCGAACGTCGCGACGTTAGATTGCTTTGAATTCATGTTCGGACCTTTCACCGTTACTGCAGCTCATCGTCGGCAACATGCATCGCTGCATCGAGCGCGGCATACTGCGTTTCAAGCGCGTCAAGCTCCTGAGCAAGTCTCAGCATCTGGTCCTCCAATGACGCCGCCCAATGCAGCGCAAGTTCCCCAGATGGCATGCTCGCGATGCCGCGGCGATGAAATGCAAGACGAACGCCGGACGCGGCCCGTTCAGTTTCAGGTTTCGCGAGCCACGAATGGTCGCCGTTCAATCCAGCGCGAGAAAACGCAATACGAGCGCGAATGAGTTGGGTATGCGGTCCAATCATTGGTCTGCCTCCTCGGAGTCGTTGGTTCTTGCGGAATTCAATGCGCGGGAAATGGTGGCAAGTCCTACGCCAAAGTGTTCCGCGAGAGACCGCACGGAGCCGCCGTGTTCCGCGTGATACGCCCGGACTTCTGCGTAATCCACGGCGGGCTTCCTGCCCTTGTACTTGCCTTCAGCCTTGGCTACGGCGATCCCCCGCGCCTGCATCTCGCGCCGGTTTCGATAGTCCGCCTCGCCCTGCGCCGCCATGAATGCCAGGATTGCGTCCCGGATAGCCTTACGCGTGGCGTCGCCCTCCTGTCCGTCAAACACCATGCCGTTGAGTGTGCATTCCACGCGCACGCCCTTTTTCATAAGGCGCTGCATGGTCTCGTGAAGTTCGTCGTAGCGCCGCGAGATACGGTCGAGCCAGCGAACCACCAAGACCCCGCCTTTGCGAAGGTCGCGCTCTACGTGCTGCCACTGTTCACGTTCGGAGGGCGGTACGTGATACCCGCTCACCCCCTCATCTATGAACACATCATCAGCGGCTATGCCTTGAGCCGCTGCGTCCGCGTACTGGCTCGAAGCCGTCTGCCCGTCGAGCGTGGATACACGCCCGTAGTAGATACGTCTCATGTACTGCGTAACCTCGTTCCGTTGAAGTGGTGTTTCGAATTATCCGTTGTTCCGAAAATCTGTCAACTTCAACGGAACGGAATCGCACCGACGTTGCGCGTTCCCTACAGGCATACCCCAACGGAACACTCAAGGAGGGAAGACGCGGATGCTGTACGCCCCCTAAACTCGCCATGAACGGCGGTGAGAGTTGCGCCGCGATGATGTAGGAATCGCGTTCGCCCCGCCGGTATTCGTCGGACGGACGCTGCACACCTTTCGCGGACGCATACCTTGGCTCCTCAAATTGAGGAGCCGACACTGACCCGCACAAGTGGGTCGGTGGTGCGCTTCACGTTGTCGTGGCGCGTAACAGGCCCGACTCGAAGATTACGGTCGTATTCTGCGGTCACCCGAGGGGGTGCAAAAGTCGCACACCCTATTCGTCAAAGTCCAGCGTCCGAACTGCGCTTCCAAGATGCGCGATGCCCACGGCAATACACACGTCCCCTGGTAGGGAACCACGGTTCCCGGTCGATCTCTCCGACGCGGAGATTCATGTTCGGGGGTTGAACTCGTGCGAGAGGAATGCCCTGCTCCGTTCTGGGCGACTCGCCAGGGGCGACGGGGGGGGAATTTGGCTCGCGTGGCCGAGACACCTTGCCGCGAATTTTCGGGAAAAAAATTGAGGTTCAGGCAAATTTCGCGAGACGCTGCGGAGAAACGCCAGAGCTCGGTCGTGAACTATCGTTCTTCTCCGCGCACGATTGGCACGTGTGAGCAGTCCCACGTTGAACAACGGCGCTGCGTAGCACCTTCATGCAAGACCATGCGTGGACGCCGCTGACGTCTGCGGCGTTGATAAATGATTATGCCTCCGCGAGTTACGCATCTCCTCGGCGCTTTATAGCCGCGTTCACCTTGTAGAGCAGCCGCGCAGCCTCGTCTACAGCTTTCATGCTGCGCCGGGCATCCCGCTCGGCGTCCTGAAGCAACGCAAATGCCGTTCTTAGGGCGTCAACTTCATCCGTTGATACAAGACCCTTGGCGTCCCCGTCAACACGCCGCGCCGCCGAAGAACCACGGGACCTCGCCCATCGCCGTATGGTCGTGGGGTTCGCCAAGCCGTCGGGCAGTTCTCCAAGCGTTTTTGCGTTCAAGGCAAACCATGCGGCATCCTGACGGAGTCTATATGGAATCGCGTCGAAACCATGTGCCGTAAGCCATGCCGAATAGGATTGATTCGATCTGCTCTGGTGTCGCCCGGCGATCAGTGCCTCCCCGACCTGAATCCACCACCGGCAGCGAGCGGCCTGCGACTGTTTGCGCCGCTGGTAGGCTGCCTCGGTCATCGCGCGTGAAATGGCGCGATGGCGCGGAGCATCCTCTTTCAGACGCGTCCAAGCCTCCTGCCCACTCGCTACAACAGCGCTCACCGCTCTCGCTGCCTTAGTCACAACGTGGCTCGTCAAGCTACAGTGTGGGAAACCAAGCGTGCGCGAGCAGTGCGCTGATAACAAATAGAACAGGGACCGCCAACGGCGCAAGCCAAGACACCTTCGCAAGCCGCTGCGTCTCCTCGAACTGCCTTGCCGCTTCATCTAACAGCTGCAACGACAGAGCGTGCGACCTCACCGCGAATTCCACCGATTGGCGTTCGTCCATGTGCGTCATCTAGTAAAATTTACCGGAGGCTAAATTCTAACGTGGAGCTGCGAATTACGACGTGTCGCGAGCGCTATCTTAAGTGCCCTCGAACCCGTTCAACGACGCTAATTTCGGAAGCGTGCGCGGCGATGCGCAAGGTGCCCGTCAGTATCTTATAGAGGCATAGGCGGCCCAGTGAGGTCAACCTGTGCTGACTTATTCCCTCCATCTTCTCTTGCCAAACAACCATGATCGATCCGGATGATTCGCAATCCCCCGTCCCGACCACTCAGCAAATCCTCTGCCCCGCCTGCAATTCCCCGAAGGTAATTGCTGGTGCTAGAGCCGTCGGTAGCTCAACCGTCCGCCAAGAATACATCTGCGAGGGCTGCCAGTACGAGTTCACCGCCGTCTTCAACTTGTCGGGCTACTCGCCCGGCCATTCGGCATAGCGCGCTCACCAGTGCCGAGCCGCCACGAAGCTCTGCCATCCTCTAAAGCGCTTCCCAATTTCATTGGGCGCGTAAATTGCTCAGCCACGAAGCAATCTACGGGAACGCCATGTCATCTTCAACAGCTAGGCGCTTGCTCATCGCAGACGACGACTCCGCGCTGGTTACCGCCTATGCGCAGTTCTTTAGTCTATACGGCTATGCCATCCAAACGGCCAACGACGGCGCAAGCGCACTAGATCTTTACCGCGACTGGCGTCCGGACGTGGTGATGTTGGATATCCAGATGCCCCGTATGGACGGGTGGGCGGTAGCGAGAGCGATCCGCAGCATGAATATCGCCCCGTCGCCTCTGCTGGTGGCAATGACTGCCTTGGACGCACGCTCAGATCAAACCGCATCGTTCAATGCCGGCTTCGATCACCATTTTGTAAAACCTGTCGAACTCGGTGTAATTCTGGCAGTGCTGGCAACTCGCGCAAGCGAGCCACCCGCCCGTGCGAAGTAAATGTAACGTCGCGGGTGTTTGGACACTATTTGGCGCGGGATTTGTCACCCCGCGCAATGCGTGTTTTGCGGCTTGATTTCGCGGATATCGCGAACCTGCGCAGCCTTGAGGAGCGCGGCGGCCAAGAAAGCCGAACTCGCGCCGGGTATCAATCGGTCGACCCGGAGACTGCTCGCCACGTGTCGAACTCGATAGCCAGCTCAGCCCCAAGGGTTGAGTACAGATACCCGATCTGCGCTCCACGCCGATCGGACAAGCGTTCGCCCTTGGCAAGTTGAGCAATCACCCGCCCGTGGTCCTCGTCATTAGCGTCGATAGTCCGCAAGCCGTTCACGATGTTCAACAAGCCGAGTTGAGCGAGGTGGAAACACGTCACTCCGTCGAATATCAGTGTTATCCGCCGATCACCAAGATAGAGTCCAAGGCTCAGCGTGCGCGGTTCCTTGTTACGACCGACCGTCACGGTATCGAGATACCAATCGTGGAAGTGCTCCCAATCGTCTAACGTTGCTGCAGTCGTCATCTTGTTCGCCATAGTGGACCGAGGGCAGCCGGACCCTACCAACCGATGGGCGGGACCAGAATCCGGCGGCGGATAGCCACCTCTACCGGTACTCGTCGACTTCTATCGTGCCGCCGAGCGATTCCATCATCGTTCTGATATCGTCCGGCACATCGGGGATGCGGTCGCCGGACTCATTATCCCAATAGCAGAAGAACCGCATCCGCGCCCCTGCCCGCTCGACACGCTCCCGTAGGTCTGCGCGGGGCAGTGCTAGGCGCTCGATCAGGTAGCGCAAGTGCGGCTCAAGACGGTCGCTCTGGACGGTGGCTTTGCTGCGCACACCCCATACGCCAGTCCGCCCGGGCACACGGCTGATTTTGCCGGCCGGCGTAGTGAATGGCTCGCCCTTTGTAACTGCTGTATCGGGTACAACGCCGAAATAGGTAGTCCAAAATTCGGGAATCACTTCGTCACCAGAAATTGTGAACGACGCATATGCAAGCTGGTGTGAACTCATCTCGACCTCAATTGTAATCGTGCATGTTGCCGATTATTTGCTTTTTGAATTCTACGTCGCCGTTATCGTGCCAAATGACGTTATCGGCCCCGCCCAAGTTAAGGTCAGCCTTCATGCTGTGGATCATGTCGCCAAACGTGTCGCGATCATACCCAAGCATTTTCGCTGCGAAGTTTGGGTTGTTCGTGGACGCGGCCAACTGTTCCACGTCATCGCTCAAAGGGTTGGCAGCGTAGTCAAACGCTTCCGCGTCGCCTAGCGGCGTGCCTGCCCCGAACGAGTCGGCCAGTTGCGGAGCCTCGCTCGCTAATCCGCTACCTGCGCCTGCAACAACGCTCTCTAAATAGCTAATCAGTTCGTCTGCCGATACATCGCTCGGTGTGGCCCAGCTTGGTAGTGGCTTATCGAGCGGCAGTGCCGCGACGGGCGACGCACTGGCGAGTCGGTTCGCGAGCGGGAACGGCCGCGCGGATGGCTGACCGCCGGCAGCCCCGCCACCGACGACGACCTTGCGGCCAATCTCAACCGCCACACGGCCATCTTCTATGGCCGATCTGAGCGCATCCAGCGGGACGCCCCGAAGCGCATCGAGGCCCAGCTGCCGCAGGTAACTCAGCGCGTTTGCCGCAAGGCCCTCGTACTTCGGCCAGTGCAGCATCAATTCAGAGACGGCACTGCGCTGCTCTGTCGAAAGTTGCGCTCGGCCAGCACCTGTCGCACGCGTCAGGGTAGCTCGTTTTCCGGAGCCCAACTCGATAGTCACGGTCGCCATAAATTCCAACCTCCAAACAATGCGTAGCGCGTGGAGCCGATACTTTGACGCACCATGAAAAACGGCCCGCCGAAGCGAGCCGTCGCGCTGATGCTCTACCGGCCATCTCCCCGATTACGGCGTCGCTTTTTGCAGAATTGGCGCTTTCGGAAGGTCCAATCCTAGGACACGATAGCGGCTCATTGCCTCAACGAGCGGCCGCAGAGGATACGTGAGCCCGCCGTAGACACGGTCCGCCACGTCCTTTCCTGCATGTCCCATAAGGGCTCGACTTACACCCTCGTCAATTCCGCGCTCCCTCGCTATGTCTTTAAAGCTGTGGCGGAATGAGTGAAAGGTCATGCGCTCATTAGTAACCTTGCATGCGGTCCGGAGGTACTTGCCGAACCATTTTCCCCAGTTGGCCCCCTCACGACCGCGGCTGTCCGGGGCCGTCTTAAAAATTCGCGCGTGCCCCTTGCGCGACTGGGCGAAATCAACCAAGCCGCGCTCAATCAATACAGAGTGAATCGGAATACGTCGCACGCTACCTGCATTCTTGACCCCTTGCCCCTCTCCCATGTCCGTGAACCGGACTACCCAAGCCGTATGCTCTTTCTCGTCTAGGTCGTGATAGGTCTCCTGGTATATGTCGTCCGGCGAGAGCTGCGCGATTTCCTCTAGACGGGCGCCGGTATACAGCGCGATCAGCGGGAACCAGTAAGCCGCATCAGGCGTCCAGCTGATCCGTTCAGGGCGGAACCCTTCAGAATAAACAGGGCTGGAGAAGATTGCCTTAAGTGCGGGAAGGTCGAACGGCAGGCGTGCCCCCTTCGCGTTGCGGCGCTCGCCCACCCTCACGCCATCTGCCGCGTTGTACTCTGCCTTGAGGTTTGAAACGGCATAGTTGAGCAACGTGCGCAGATTAGTCAGGTACGAATCTGTGTTGGTAGGTGTCTGTCCGGCCGCCAACATCCTGTCCTTAAATTGAACAACATGCGCCTTAGTGATCTTCGCGACCGGGTGCCGCCCAACGTGCTCGTGGAACCGCTCGACCGCTCGTTCATGGATGCGAATCGTTTGCGGCTCGGGACCTCGCTCCTTCGCCCACGCGGACAGGATATGCTCAAGGTACGTCTCGCCGTCGTTAGTCTGGTCAGCGGGTTCGGGGGCGGCGACGATATTCGGCGGCACAGCAGGAGCGGCGGGTGTGTCGACCGGTTCACCCTGATTCCTAGAACGCACCCCGGTCCAAGCCTTAACCAGCTCGCGAAGAACCTGAACCAAAGTCGCTTTGCCTTTCGGTTCGGACCAGTCGATGCGCAGCTGGCTCGACAAGGAAGACAGGGCTACGTTAGCCCACAACCTCGCCTGCTCAATATTCCCAGTCGCTAGATCGGCCCTGAGGTCGATCAGGATGTCATTGTGAATCCTTGCGACGTCCTCCAACTGCGCGGCCGTCAAGCAACTGCCGGTGGTCTTCCAGCGAGGGTTCACTCGCTCGCCGGTAAGAAAACCGCGCCATCTGCGAACGCCGAACATCTCGGCGAATGCCTCCGGATCGTGCCGCAGCACGTCGTCCATGGCTAGGACCAAGTGTCCAACTTTGTTGACAATATAAGTCTCAATCTCCGGCGTGATCCGGATTGGCTTGTGCTCTCGGAGACCTGCTTCCATGTCGGCGAAGCGACGGGAGTACTCGGCCCATATTTCGTTTGCTCGGGCCACGGCCTCCGTCCTGTCGGACGTCTTGAGACTTGCGCGGAAGGCGAAGGTGGCGGGAGTCCCCTTGCTGGTCTTAGGCCAGTGCGGGCGAAGGTGACTCGGTATCCAGATGGTCAAGTAGTAGACGCCGCCACGAAGGCCGACGCCCTTAGGGAGTTGTATCGGCATGTCCTGCATCCTTGCAATTATATTGCACGGACATACACACACCACATACACACCTTGGAAAAGACAAAGGCCCGCAAGTCTTTGATCGGATTGGTTTCCCAATACAATCAACTACTTGCGAGCCTCAATTCCTGGTCGGGGCGAGAGGATTTGAACCTCCGACCACCTGCACCCCATGCAGGTACGCTACCAGGCTGCGCTACGCCCCGAAAGCACAAAAGTATAACAGACAGTTTGGCCGATTAGAACGGGTCGCATGCATTTTGTGAATGTTCCCGCAAAGTTTCCTGCGTCGGCGCCGTTAATCGAAACACGCGCGTCGACGGCGTTGCGCAGCCGCGCCGGCTCGCGTCGCGTTACGCGGTTTTCGCCGAACGTTGGCAGCGTCACACCGCCGCGCCCTTCTCTGACGCCTGCACCGAACGCGTTCCACTCGCTCTATCCCGTGCGCCGTGCGACGGCACCGCATCGAAATCCAAACGCCAGTTTGACTTTCGCGCGCTGCGGCCGCGAACCCGTTGTGCGGCCGTCCATCGGCGAAAGCCGTGCCCGCGCGCGCTGTTTGGTAACGCCGCTCTAGCCGGCTATGTCAGACTGCACGGCATCGACGCCCGCGCCGCACATGGACGCGTGCCGCCGTCGATCATGACAAGACAGGGAGACAGACGATGCGGAATGCGGTCCGGCGCGGCCATCGCACGCCTTTGGCAATTTTCGACTGGATGTCGCGCTCGCCACGCGCAGATGCGCCGCGAGCGCCGCGCCCAGCGACCATGCTCGGCTGTGGCGCGCTCGCCGTTGCGCTGCTCTGCAGCGGCTGCGCGGAATCGGCGGCACAGCGCGACGGCAGTGCAGCGGCCGCGTCGACGAAGCTCGAGCGCGCGAAAGCCGAGCGTCTCGCGCGCGAGCAGCAGATCGCGCGCACGGTCCCATCGCTCGGCTCGATCCGCCTCGCGCAGCCGCGGCCATTCACGTTGCGCGACTCGGGGCAAAACGGCGCGATGACGTTCCTGCGCGATGTCGATTTCCGAATCGTCGGCAACCTCGGTTTCTTCATTCATCAGCTCTCGGCGACGCTCGTGCCGACGCAGCCCGGCGCACCGATCGTGTTCGACGATCCGACGAGCTTCGAGATCGACGTCCATCGCGGCACCGTCACGCTCGACGACGCGAAGCTGACCGCGCTCTTCAACACCTACATCTTCGGGTACCGCAACGCGCCGCTGCGCAAGCTTGCCGTCTCGGCCGGCGACGGCGTGATCCACCTGCAGGGCGAAATGCAGCGCAACGGCTGGGTCCCGTTCTCGCTGACAGGCACGCTCGCGCTGCGCGACGGCGGTCAGCTCGTGTTCCATCCGACGGCCGTACGCGTGTCCGGGCTCGACGCGCAGCCGGTGATGCGCGCCGCCAACGTCAGGATGTCGGATCTGCTGAAGGTCGACACGCCGATCGCGCGACTCGCCGGCGACGATCTCGTGATGTCGGTCGACAAGCTGATGCCGCCGCCGCGACTCAAGATCTCGATTACGGCGCTGCGCGTCACGCCCGCGGGCCTCGACCTGACGCTCGACGACGGCACGCAGGCCGGCTTCGCCATGCCCGCGAACGCGCCGCAGCAGGCAATGCTCATCCGCGGCGGCGACGTGAAGTTCATGCGCTCGATGCCGATGAACGCCGACATCCTGATCGGCCCCGTCGAGCCGACGAGCCCGCAGAACTTCGTGTTCGACCTGTATCACTATCGCGACCAGGTATCGGCCGGCTATTTCAATTTCGACGAAAGCGGCGCGATGACGATCCGCATGCCCTCATATGCGGGCGCGACCGGCGTGCCGCTCGGCAACGCGGCCGCGCGCCTGAACGACGGCTTTATCGCCGCACAGCAGAGCGCGCTGCGCGAGCTGCGCCGGCATTGGGAAGCCTATGCGCTGGCCGCCGACACCGCGCAGCCCGGCATGCAGAAAGTGGCGATCCGGCGCACGCCGAACGCGCCGTTCGACGAGCGCCACGTCTCGAACCGCCATCCGACGATCCATCTGCACAATGTCGACTTCAACCTGTCCGGCGATATCGGTTTTCACGTCGAGGACCTCGACGTGCAGCTCGTCGCGAAGCGGCCCGGCGAACCGGTCGACCTCGACGATCCGAACCAGTACGACATCCGCATTCTGGGCGGCACGGTCGTCGAATCGTGGAAGGCGATGTCGGCCCTGTTCAACGACTATCTGCTCGATTACTCGCCGCGTTCGCTCAACGATCTGCGGCTCGCGGCGGACGGTCAGGACCTGCGCGTGACGGGCGGCATCAAGCTGTGGAACCACGTGCCCGGCGTATGGCTGCCGACCGACATGAAGGGCTCGCTGTCGGTGCTCGACGATCGGCATCTCGCGTTCAAGCCGTCGCAGGTCTCGGTGCTCGGCATTCCTCAGGCGAAACTGCTGCGCTCGCTCGGCATCGAGCTGTCCTCGCTGACGCCGCTGCAGCGGCGCGGCGCCGAGCTGCGCGGCGACACGCTCGTGCTCGACCAGTACACGGTGTTTCCGCCGCCGATGCTGAACGGTAGGCTCGCGCACGCGACGGTCGAGCCGGACGGACTACGCCTGACCTTCCGCCGCGTCGCCGACGCATCGCTGCCGAAACGGCCGTCGATCGATGCGCCGAGCTATATGTGGATGGAAGGCGGCGACATGAAAATGTTCAACGTGCTCGAACTGAACGTGCGTGCATTGATCCGCAATTCGGCCGAAGCGGGCCCGATGCGTTTCGACCTGTACGATTATCGTCGTCAGGTCGCGCAGGGTTCGGTGCGGATGCTGCCGGACGGCACGCTCGTCGTCGACACGGGCCGGCCGAATCCGCTGGCGTCGCACTGACACGCGCGCCCGACAAAAAAGCCCGGTGGCGTCGCGCGCCAACCGGGCTTTCGTATGCGGTCCGTCGAGCGGATCAGTCGTGCTTCAGGCCGTCGATCACGTCGAGCAAGGCCTGCCGCAGCGCGGCCACGTCGACCGTCGCGCCGGGCTTGCTGCCGGCCGCGCGCGTTTCGTCGGCGGCCATCTCCTCGGTGCCTGCCGCGGTGCGCTCGCTGCCCGGCGAGTCGAGCCGGTTGCGCGCGCCGTTGATCGTGAAGCCCTGTTCGTACAGCAGCTCGCGGATCCGGCGAATCAGCAGCACTTCGTGATGCTGGTAATACCGGCGGTTGCCGCGCCGCTTCACCGGCCGCAGCTGCGTGAATTCCTGTTCCCAATAACGCAGCACGTGCGGCTTGACCCCGCATAGTTCGCTGACTTCGCCGATCGTGAAGTAGCGCTTCGCGGGAATCGGAGGCAAGACGACTTTCTCAACCGTGTTGGTCATCGTCGGTTAACCGTCGGTAAAGGGACGCGCGGCGGACGCGCGGGACGTCAGCGCGCGGCGGTCGGCTCCGCGCCGTTTTCGACCAGCGCCTTGAGCTTCTGGCTTGCGTGGAAGGTTACCACTCGGCGGGCCGCGATCGGAATCGCCTCGCCCGTCTTCGGATTGCGACCCGGGCGCTGCGGCTTGTCGCGAAGCTGGAAGTTGCCGAACCCCGACAGCTTGACGCTTTCGCCGTTTTCGAGCGCGTCGCGGATCACTTCGAAAAACGCCTCGACCATGTCCTTCGCTTCACGCTTGTTCAGCCCGACGCTGTCGAACAGCAACTCCGCCAGCTCCGCTTTCGTGAGCGTAGGCGTCTCGGCGGACGCCGACGCCGCCGCGTCGCGGTTCATGGCGCTGCGTTGCGCCGTCAGGAGGGCTTCGAATTCACTCGAGGTCATGTCGTTCATATCTGCCATACAGCGCGTTAAACCCAAACTCACGATCGGGAAAAACCGCCCGCGAACGGGCGGCCCCTCTCCTTAGCCGCGCAGGCGCGCACCGGCACGAGCCATGCGCTCGACCAGCGTCTGGATCGCCTGATCGACGACCTCGTCCTGTAGCGTGCCCGCCGGGTCCTGCAGCGTCACGCGGAATGCAAGGCTCTTCTCGTGTGCGGCAAGACCCCCGGAAGTATTTGATTTTGCACGAAATTCGTCGAAGAGTACAACCTTCTGAACGAATCGGCACGCGTCGTCCGCGAGCGCCTGCTTCATTTCGTCGAAAAGCGTCTGAACTTCGACCGCCTGATCGACGACGACCGCGATGTCGCGGCGCACCGGCGGGAACTTAGACACGTCGGTCGGCGCCGGCAACGCGCGCGCGATCAGTGCGTCCGCGTCGATTTCGAACATCACCGGCGCGTGCGGCAGTTCGTACTTTTGCATCAGGCGCGGGTGCAGTTCGCCGATCCAGCCGACCGCGCGGCCGTCCACCTCGATGCGCGCGCTGCGGCCCGGATGGAGTGCCGGATGCTCGGCCTTGACGAACCGTGCGGCTGCCGGCGCGAGCAGCGCCTCGAGATCGCCCTTCACGTCGAAGAAATCGACCGCGCGCGTCGCGATGCCCCATTGCTCGTCGAACGCCGGGCCGTACGCGAGCGCGCCGACACGCTTCGGCTGCGCATAGCCTTCGACCGTCAACTCGCCCGCCTTCACCGAAGGATCGGCGATGAACACGCGGCCGGTCTCGAACACGCGCACGCGGTCCGCGCGGCGGTTCAGGTTATGGCGCAGCACCGCGATCAGGCTGCCGAACAGCGTCGTGCGCATGACCGACAGCTGGCTCGCGATCGGATTCAGCAGGCGAATCGGATTGTCGTTGCCGGCGAAATCCCGTTCCCATTCCGCATCGACGAAGCTGAAGTTGACTGTTTCCGCGTAGTCGCGCGCGGCCAGCGCGTGACGAATGTCGTGGATCGAGCGGCGCGTTTCGTTCGTCGCGCGCATCTCGCTCGTCGCGACCGGCGGACGCGCGGGAATCTTCTCGAAACCGTAGATGCGCGCGACTTCCTCGATCAGGTCTTCCTCGATCTCGATGTCGAAGCGGTGCGACGGCGGCGTGACGGAGAACACGTCGCCGTCGCGCTCGAACGGCAGACCGAGGCGCGTGAAGATGTTCGCGATTTCGTCCGCGTCGATCTGCACGCCGATGATGCGGTTCGCGCGCGACACGCGCATCTTCACCGGCGTGCGCTGCGGCAGATTCACGGCCTGATCGTCGACCGGGCCCGCCTTGCCGCCGCAGATTTCCAGGATCAGCTGCGTGATGCGTTCGACGTGCTCGACGGTCGTCGCATAGTCGACGCCGCGCTCGAAACGATGCGCGGCATCGGTCGAGAAGTTGTACTTGCGTGCGCGGCCGCGGATGCTGTCCGGCCACCAGAACGCGGCTTCCAGATAAATGTTCGTCGTGTCGAGCGTGACGGCCGTGCTGTCGCCGCCCATGATGCCCGCGAGGCTTTCGACCTGACGATCGTCGGCGATCACGCCGACCGTCTCGTCGAGCTCGACCGTGTTGCCGTTCAGCAGCTTCAGCGACTCGCCGCGCTTGCCCCAGCGCACCTCGATGCCGCCGTGGATCTTGTCGAGATCGAACACGTGCGACGGCCGGCCGAGTTCGAACATCACGTAGTTCGAGATGTCGACGAGCGCCGACACGCTGCGCTGGCCCGCGCGTTCGAGGCGCTCGACCATCCACTGCGGCGTCTTCGCACGCGCGTTCACGCCGCGAATCACGCGGCCCGAGAAGCGGCCGCACAGATCGGGCGCCGAAATGCGCACCGGCAGCGTCTCGTCGAGTTCGACGGGCGCCGGACGAATCTCGACGGGCGTCAGCGGCGCGCCGGTGATCGCGGCGGTTTCGCGCGCGATGCCGAACACCGACAGGCAGTCGGCCTTGTTCGGCGTCAGCTTGATCTCGAAGATCGTGTCGTCGAGGTTCAGCGCATCGCGGATGTCCTGACCGACGGGCGTGTCTTCCGGCAGGATCAGCAGGCCGCTGTGGTCTTCCGACAGCTTGAGCTCGCGCGCCGAGCAGAGCATCCCCTGGCTTTCGACGCCGCGCAGCTTCGACAGCTTGATCGCGAACGGCTTGCCGCCCTCTTCGGCCGGCGGCAGTTCCGCGCCGACCAGCGCGACCGGCACCTTGATGCCGGGCGCCACGTTCGGCGCGCCGCAGACGATGTTCAGCGTCGCGCCCGTGCCGGCGTCGACCTGGCAGACATTGAGCTTGTCGGCATCCGGATGCTTGACGACTTCGAGCACGCGGCCGACGACGATTTTCGACGTCGGCGGCGCGGCCTTGCTCAGCGACTCGACTTCAAGCCCCGCCATCGTCAGCGCGTGCGACAGCTCGTCCGTCGTCATCTGCGGGTCGACGAAGGTTCTCAACCAGGATTCAGGGAATTGCATGGATGTCTACGTTCGAAACGGGTTAGATCGACGCCCGGCGCTCCGTCGTCGGAGCGGCGCGGGCACATGTCGGCGCGGCGCGCGTTACGCGAACTGGCGCAGGAAGCGCAGATCGTTCTCGAAGAACAGGCGCAGATCCTGCACGCCGTAGCGCAGCATCGTCAGACGCTCGAGGCCGCTGCCGAACGCGAAGCCGATGTAGCGCTCGGGGTCGAGGCCCATGTTGCGGATCACGGTCGGATGCACCTGCCCCGAGCCGGAGATCTCGAGCCACTTGCCGGCGTTCTTGCCGTGCTCGAACATCATGTCGATCTCGGCCGACGGTTCCGTGAACGGGAAGTACGACGGACGGAAGCGCACGAGGATGTCGTCGCGCTCGAAGAATTTTTTCAGGAAGTCGGTGTAGACGCCCTTGAGGTCGGCAAAGCTGATGTTCTCGTCGATCCACAGCCCTTCGACCTGGTTGAACATCGGCGAATGCGTCGCGTCGCTGTCGACGCGATACGTGCGGCCCGGCGCGATCACCTTGATCGGCGGACGGTTCATCCGCGCGTAGCGGACCTGCATCGGGCTCGTGTGCGTGCGCAGCAGCAGCGGCCGGCCGTCGGCGTCCTTGCCTTCGACGTAGAAGGTGTCCTGCATCGACCGCGCCGGATGGTTTTCCGGGCTGTTCAGCGACGTGAAGTTGTACCAGTCGGTCTCGATCTCGGGGCCGTCGGCCACGTCGAAACCGATCGAGCGGAAAATCTGTTCGACGCGCTCCCACGTGCGCATCACGGGGTGCAGCGTGCCGGTGCCCGCGCCGCGGCCGGGCAGCGTGACGTCGATCGCCTCGGCGGCGAGGCGCTGGTTCAGCAGCGCGTCGGCAAGCGCCTGACGGCGTGCGGTCAGCGCGGCTTCAACCTGCTGCTTCGCGACGTTGATGCGTGCGCCTTCGGTCTTGCGTGCTTCGGGATCGAGCTTGCCGAGGCCCTTCAGCAACTCGGTCAGCGCGCCCGACTTGCCGAGAAATCGTGCTTTCTCGTTTTCGAGCGTGGTGATGTCGGCAGCCCGTTCGAAGGACTGCTGCGCGTCGGCGACAATCTGGTCCAGATCCATAGATCCCATCATTTCCAACGTCATTCGGTCTTGACCGGCGAATTCGTCCGGCCAACAGAAAACGGCCCTCACGCACGCTTCGTTCGCTGCCCGCCGGGCGCTCGGCCCGCTTCGGGCGGCCCAGCGAGGGCCGATAAAAAAAGGGGCTCGGAAGAGCCCCCGTTTTCGCTGCAGCGGCCGAGACTACCGGAACATCGCTGCAACTCACCACGCAGTGCTAATTTTGCAATTAGGCTGCAACGGCGGCTTTCACCTGCTTGACGATCGCAGCAAAAGCAGCCTTGTCGAACACCGCCATGTCGGCCAGCACCTTACGGTCGAGTTCGATCGACGCCTTCTTCAGGCCGTTGATGAACACGCTGTAGGTCATGTCGTGCTGGCGAACTGCCGCGTTGATACGCGTGATCCACAGTGCGCGGAACACACGCTTCTTGTTGCGGCGATCGCGGTACGCGTACTGACCAGCGCGCATCACCGCCTGCTTGGCGATGCGGTAGACGTTATTGCGGCGGCCGCGATAACCCTTGGCCAGGTTGATGATCTTCTTGTGACGGGCCCGTGCGGTTACCCCACGTTTGACTCGAGGCATGTTTCTCTCCTTAGAGTATCGGTTGAGGGGTTACGCGAACGGGAGCATCGCGCGGACGGAGTTCAGATCGGAATCATGAACTGCCGTGGCGCCGCGCAGGTGACGCTTGTTCTTCGTGGTTTTCTTGGTGAGGATGTGGCGCTTGAAGGCTTGACCGCGCTTGACGGTACCGCCCGGACGCACCACGAAGCGCTTTGCGGCGCTCTTCTTGGTCTTCATCTTAGGCATGACGAACAACTCCAGTTTATTAGATGGCGATGGGTGTGCGGTTGGCTTGCGCCCCTGACCCGCCCTTCGAAACCCAGTCCACTTGTGTACGGCGCGCTGCATGCAGCCGCCGTCGTTTCTGGCGCGCCACCCGACAGGGCGACGCGCCGAACCACTGCGAAACCCGCGCGCCACTGCGCGCCGGCCCGTTACTTCTTCTTTTTCGGCGAGAGCACCATGATCATCTGGCGCCCTTCCATCTTCGGCATCTGCTCGACCTGGCCGACTTCCTCGAGATCGGTGCGCAGACGCTCGAGCATCCGCATGCCGATTTCCTGGTGAGCCATTTCGCGGCCGCGGAAACGCAACGTGATCTTCGTCTTGTCGCCTTCCTCAAGGAAGCGCACGAGATTGCGAAGCTTGACGTTGTAATCCCCGTCATCGGTACCCGGCCGGAACTTGACTTCCTTGACCTGGATGACCTTCTGCTTCAGCTTCGCTTCATGCTGCTTCTTGGCTTCCTGGTACTTGAACTTGCCGTAATCCATCAGACGGCAAACCGGCGGCGACGCCTGCGGCGCGATTTCCACCAGGTCAACATCCAGTTCTTCCGATTTACGGAAAGCATCAGCGAGCTTTACGATACCGAGCGGTTCGTTCTCGATTCCGACCAGACGCACTTCCGGCGCAGTGATTTCACCGTTGATGCGATGCGACGACTTATCAGTAGCGATGTTACGTTTCCTCTAAAAATTAAAAAAACGAGCCGCGCTGCCAGGGTGGTTACTTGAACGAACGCAGGTCTTCCTGCAGACGCTCAACGAAGGCATCGACCGGCATAACGCCAAGATCGACGCCGCCACGGGCACGCACGGCTACCGTTTGTGCATCACGCTCCTTGTCGCCCACGACGAGCAGATAAGGCACCTTTTCCAGCGTGTGCTCGCGTATTTTATAGCTAATCTTCTCGTTGCGCAAATCGGCCGTCACTCTAACCCCTTGTTTTTGCAACGTTTGGGCCAGAGACTGCGCATATTCGACCTGACTTTCGGCGATATTGAGCACAACCGCCTGCACCGGCGCCAGCCAGACCGGCATCGCGCCCGCATGGTGCTCGATCAGAATGCCGAGGAAGCGCTCCATCGAGCCGACGATCGCACGGTGCAGCATCACGGGCCGGCGACGGCTGTTGTCTTCCGCGACGTACTCGGCGCCGAGGCGCTCCGGCAGCACCATGTCGAGCTGCAGCGTGCCGCACTGCCACGAACGGCCGAGCGCATCCTTGATGTGGTACTCGATCTTCGGGCCGTAGAACGCGCCCTCGCCCGGCAGTTCCTCCCACGACAGGCCGCACGCCGTCAGCGCGTCGCGCAGGCCCTGCTCCGCGCGGCCCCAGGTCTCGTCCGTGCCGGCGCGCTGTTCGGGGCGCAGCGACAGCTTGATGTCGATATGCTCGAACCCGAAATCCTTGTACACGCTCATCGCCAGCGTGTTGAACGCGATCGACTCGGCGATGAACTGCTCTTCCGTACAGAAGATGTGCGCATCGTCCTGCACGAAGCCGCGCACGCGCATCAGGCCGTGCAGCGCGCCCGACGCCTCGTTGCGGTGGCACGAGCCGAATTCCGCGTAGCGCAGCGGCAGGTCGCGGTACGAGCGCAGGCCGTGCTTGAACACCTGCACGTGACCGGGGCAGTTCATCGGCTTGATCGCGTAGTCGCGCTTTTCCGACTCGGTCGTGAACATGTTCTCGCGATAGTTCTGCCAGTGACCGGACGCTTCCCACAGCGAGCGGTCCATGATCATCGGCGTCTTGATCTCGAGATAGCCGGCCTCGTTCACGCGGCGGCGCATGTACTGCTCGACCTGCTGCCACAGCGCCCAGCCCTTCGGGTGCCAGAACACCATGCCCGGCGACTCTTCCTGCATGTGGAACAGATCGAGCTGCCTGCCGAGCTTGCGGTGATCGCGCTTCTCGGCTTCCTCGAGCATATGCAGGTACTGGTCCTGATCTTCCTTCTTGGTCCAGGCGGTGCCGTAAATGCGCTGCAGCTGCTCGTTCTTCGAGTCGCCGCGCCAGTACGCGCCGGCCACCTTCATCAGCTTGAAGACCTTCAGCTTGCCCGTCGACGGCACGTGCGGGCCGCGGCACAGGTCGGTAAAGCCGCCGTGCGAGTACAGCTTGATTTCATCGCTCTCCGGAATCGACTCGATGATCTCGGCCTTGTACTTTTCGCCGATGCTGCGGAAGTAGCCGGCCGCCTCGTCGCGCGACACGACGCGGCGCGTGACGGGCTCGTCCTTCTTCGCGAGCTCCTGCATCCGCTTTTCGATCTTTTCCAGATCTTCCGGCGTGAACGGGCGGTGGTACGCGAAATCGTAGTAGAAGCCGTTGTCGATGACCGGGCCGATCGTGACCTGCGCGTCCGGATAGAGCTCCTTCACCGCATAGGCCAGCAAGTGCGCGGTCGAGTGACGGATGATGTCGAGACCGTCCGGATCCTTGTCGGTGACGATCGCGAGCGATGCGTCGTGATCGATGACGGCGGACGTATCCACGAGTTCGCCGTCCAGCTTGCCGCCGAGCGCAGCCTTCGCAAGGCCGGGACCGATCGATGCCGCCACTTCGGCGACCGTCACCGGATGCTCGTATTGTCGAACTGACCCGTCAGGCAAGCGTATCGAAACCATAGCACTCTCCGTGATGCCGACCGTGGGCGGCAGACCAAAGGCGCACGACGCACGTCGCACGCGAAAATTTCGCGACAAAAAAAATGCGGCCCCGCTTTCGAGGGGCCGCATTCGATACTTCACTCAAACCGCAAGGGCGAAAACGTTCCTCGACTAGCGTCGCTCCGAAAAGGTTTCGGTCAACGTTCGCGGTGTCATAACCGTATTCGCCTTGTATGCGTTGAGTTATTTACTGCAGCGAACGCCCGGAAACCGGGCGCTCTCAATTCGTTGGTAGGCTCGATTGGACTCGAACCAACGACCCCCACCATGTCAAGGTGGTGCTCTAACCAGCTGAGCTACGAGCCTAAAGAAGCTGAGATTATAGAGAGCCGCTATCGGTTTGGCAAGCGTTTTATGCAAACGCAGGAAAACCGCGGCGGCAAGCCGAAACGGCGGAGCGAAGCGGCGAACCGTAGCGGTAAACCGAAACAGCAAGCGATCGCGCCCCGTTTCCCGACACCGCTGCCTTACGCCTTACGCCCCGCCCGCACGACGCCCTGCACTTCGCCGAGCAGCGTGCAGGCGCGCTGCACCTGCGCCGAATTCGACACCTCGACCGTGAACTGCATGAAGGCCGTATTGCGGCGGCTCTGCGTCTTCACGCCGACCACGTTCATCTTCTCGCGCGCGAACACTTCGGAAATGTCGCGCAGCAAGCCCTGCCGATCGGTCGCCTCGATCATCAGGTCGACCGGATAGACGGAAGCGCCGCGGCCGCCCAGCACGTCGGCCGACCAGGTGGTGTGCAGCACGCGTTCCGGCGCGCGCTCGGCCATCCGGCGGAACGTCGCGCAGTCGCTGCGGTGAATCGACATGCCCTTGCCGCGCGTGACGAAACCGCTGATCGGATCCGGCGGCGCCGGCCGGCAACAGCGCGCGAGCTGCGTGAGCAGCGCATCGACGCCGACTACCAGCACGCCCGTCGAGGCACCGTGCGCGACGCTCGCGCCGCTGCTGCGCTTCTCGAAATCGGCGGGCGCCTCGGGCGCCGGCTCGGCGGGCGGCGCGTCGGACAGCGCCTGCTCGATGTTGCGCAGGCTGAACTCTTCCTTCCCGACGACCGAAAACAGCTCTTCGGGCGACTTGAAGCCGAGCTTCGCGGCGAGGCTGTCGAGACTCACCGACGTCTTGCCTTCGCGCTGCAACGTCTTTTCGACGAGCGCACGGCCGTGCGCGATGTTCTCTTCCTGCTCGATCGCGTTGAACCACGCGCGCACCTTCTGGCGTGCACGCGGGCTCTTCAGATAGCCGAGCTGCAAGTTCAGCCAGTCGCGCGACGGACCGCCCTCCTTCACCGCGACGATCTCGACCGTCTGACCGTTCGCGAGCGGCGTGTTCAGCGGCACCATCGCGCCGTCGACGCGCGCGCCGCGGCAGCGATGCCCGAGTTCGCTGTGCAGGTGATACGCGAAGTCGACCGGCGTCGCGCCCTGCGGCAGCGCGATCACGCGCGCCTGCGGCGTCAGCACGTAGATGTGGTCGTCGTCGAGCGAGGTCTCGCGCAGTTGCGCCCACGCCTTGTCGCCCGACTGTTCGGCGCCGTCCTCGACGTCGTCCTTCCACGCGAGCAGCTGACGCAGCCACGCGATCTTCTCGTCGTACTTGTCGCTCGCGGAGAACTGGCCGCCGTAGCCGCGCGTGCCGGCCTCCTTGTAGCGCCAGTGCGCGGCCACACCGTATTCGGCGAAGCGATGCATTTCCTGCGTGCGGATCTGCACCTCGAAGGCGCGGCCGTCGTCGCCGATCACGACCGTATGCAGCGACTTGTAGCCGTTCGGCTTCGGTCGCGAAATGTAGTCGTCGAATTCCTTCGGCACCGGCTGCCACAGGTGGTGCACGATGCCGAGCACCGCGTAGCAATCCTTGATGTCCGGCACGATCACGCGGAACGCGCGCACGTCGTACAGCTCGGAAAAATCGAGCTCCTTGCCGCGCATCTTGCGCCAGATGCTGTAGATGTGCTTCGGCCGGCCGCTGACGTCGGCCTGCACGTTCGCGGCGGCCAGCTCCTGCTGCAGCCGCTCGATCGCCTGCGCGACATAGGCCTCGCGCTCCGCACGCTTCTCGTCGAGCAGCTTGGCGATGCGCTTGTAGGTGATCGGATCCTCGAAGCGGAACGCGAGATCCTCGAGCTCCCACTTCAGTTGCCAGATGCCGAGGCGGTTCGCGAGCGGCGCATAGATCTCGAGCGTCTCGCGCGCGACCTCCGGCGGCGGCTCGAGCTTCGCCGCCGCGTAGTAGCGCAGCGACTGCAGCCGCGACGCGAGCCGGATCAGCACGACGCGGATGTCCTGCGCGAACGCGAGCAGCATCTTGCGCAGCGCCTCGATCTGCGCGCGCCGCTGCTGGGCCGCATCGCGGCCCGCCTCGGGCGCGGCGTGCTGCGCCGCGCGCAAGCTGACCGTGCCGAGCCGCAACAGCTTGCGCACGTCGGCCACGAGCCGCGCGACTTCGTCGCCGAAGCGCTCCGTCAGTTCGCGTTCGGGGTCGCTCAGATGCGGCGTCAGCGCGAACAGCGCGGCCGCCTGCATCGCAGGCGGGTCCACGTTCAGCGTGCGCATGATCGCCGCGGTGCCGGCCGCGTGATCGGCGAGCCGCTCGCCCGACGCGAGACACGCGTCGCCGGCCCGCTCGCGCACGAACGCGAGCACGTCGTCGAACGACGGCGCCGCGACGGAGGAAGCGGATACGGACTCGGTCATCGCACGGCCTGACGGAATACGGTCATCTCGACGCGGATCAGCTCCGCTGCGCGGCGACGACGACGATCTCGACGAGCAGCGCCGGATCGGCAAGCTTCGCCTCGACCGTTGCGCGCGGCGGCGTGTTGCCCGGCGCGACCCATGCGTCCCACTCGGCGTTCATGCCCTCGAAGTTCGCGAGATCGGACAGGTAGATCTGCACGGACAGCAGATGAGCCTTGTCGCTGTTCGCTTCGGCGAGCAGGCGATCGATATGGCCGAGCACTTCGCGCGTCTGGCCGCGGATGTCCTGCGTGGTGTCTTCGGCGATCTGGCCGGACAGGTACACGGTACCGTTGTGGATCGCGGTTTCGGACAGGCGCGGCCCGACGTGGTGACGAATGACTGCCATGAAATGTTCCGGTCGTAAATGATGGGTGAAGGTTGTCGCGGCCACGCTGCGCGTGCCGCCGAACCGCATATTATGACGCGTTTATGTGCCCGTTTCGACGAAAAACCGCCGCGCAAGCGCGATCTGCTCGGCGTCGACGAACGCGGGCGCATGCCCGACGCCGGGGATTTCCGCGTGCGTCACATGCCGGCCGCGCCGCACCATGTCGGCGACGGTCTCGCGCGACAACAGGTCCGATTCGGCGCCGCGCACGACGAGCAGCGTCGCGTCGGTCGTCTCGATCGCACGCCACAACGCGGCTTCGCCGAGCGCGGCCAGCTCGGGCGTCGTCGCCTTGAACGGCTCGGCGATGCGCGGATCGTAGCGGATCGTCCAGCCGCCTTCGGGCAGCTCGCGCAGCAGCGGCGCGTTCAGCGCGCGCCATTCGTCGTCGCTCAGCGCGCCGAACGGCAGCGACAGCGACGTCAGGTAGTCGATTCCTTCCTGCTCGGTCGCAAAGCGCGGCTGCACGCCGAGGTATTCGCCGATGCGCGTCAGCGATTCCGGCTCGATGTGCGGACCGACGTCGTTGACGATCATCCGGCGGATCGGCGAGCCGGGCAGCCCGGCCAGCGCGATGCCGATCAGTCCGCCCATCGACGTGCCGAACCAGTCGACCGTTTCGACGTCGGCGCGCGCGATCAGCGTCACCATGTCGGCCACGTATTGCGGAATCGCATAGTGCCGCGGATCGGCGAGCCAGTCGGAACGCCCGCGTCCGACGACGTCGGGACAGACGACGCGATACACGTCGGACAGCGCCGCCGCGAGCCGGTCGAAATCGCGCCCCGAGCGCGTGAGCCCGTGCACGCACACGAGCACGCGCGGGTTCGCGGGATCGCCCCACTCGGTATACGCGACGTGATGAAGGCCGGCGGCGCTCGCGCACTGCACGCGTCGCTGGCGGGGAACCGGAGGATTCGCTGAAGTCGTGGGCATCGTGGGCATCCTGTGGAACGGGAGCGGCGCAGCGGGCCGCGCAGGCGCCGGGTCCGATGCGATCGATTGTAAACCGCTTCCGTTGCGCAGGTCGGCTCGTGCGGCGCGCGGGCCCATCATGACGAACGCCCCGCATGCCGGCGACGGCATGCGGGGCGTCGGGAACACGGCGCGCCGCGCGGACGCGCGTCGGCCTCAGGCGACCGCGCTCACGTCGAGCGGTGCGCCCGTCTTCGCCTGGATTTCGTCGACGCTCACACCGTCCGCGAGTTCGAGGACCTTCAGGCCGTTCGGCGTGACTTCGATCACGCCGAGATCGGTGATGATCAGACCGACCACGCCGACGCCCGTCAGCGGCAACGTGCATTCGTCGAGAATCTTGTGCTGGTCGCCCTTCGCGACATGCTCCATCAGCACGACGACACGCTTCACGCCGGCGACGAGATCCATCGCGCCGCCCATCCCCTTGATCATCTTGCCGGGGATCATCCAGTTCGCGAGGTCGCCGTTCTTGCTGACCTGCATCGCGCCGAGGATTGCGAGATTGATGTGGCCGCCGCGGATCATCGCGAACGAATCGGCCGACGAGAAGATCGACGAGCCCGGCAGCGTCGTGACGGTCTGCTTGCCGGCGTTGATCAGGTCCGCGTCGACTTCCTCTTCGGTGGGCGACGGGCCGATGCCGAGCAACCCGTTCTCCGACTGCAGCCACACTTCGACGCCTTCCGGCACGTGATTCGCGACGAGCGTCGGCAGGCCGATGCCGAGGTTCACGTAGAAGCCGTCCTGCAGTTCCTTCGCCGCGCGCGCGGCCATCTGGTCACGATTCCAGGCCATGTCAGTCTCCTTTCGCGCGCACGACGCGTTGTTCGATACGTTTTTCCGGCGTCGCGTTCAGCACGAGGCGCTGCACGAAAATGCCCGGCGTGTGGATGTGGTCGGGATCCAGTTCGCCGTTCTCGACGATCTCCTCGACCTCGGCGACCGTGATCTTGCCGGCCATCGCGCACATCGGGTTGAAGTTGCGCGCCGTGCGGCGATAGATCAGGTTGCCCGATTTGTCGGCCTTCCAGGCCTTCACGAGCGCGACGTCGGCCGTCAGCGACGGTTCGAGCACGTAATGGCGATCGCCGAACTGGCGCGTTTCCTTGCCTTCGGCGATCACGGTGCCGTAGCCGGTGTTCGTGAAGAATGCGGGGATGCCCGCGCCGCCGGCGCGCAGCTTCTCGGCCAGCGTGCCCTGCGGCGTGAATTCGAGCTCGAGTTCGCCGGCAAGGTACTGGCGCTCGAACTCCTTGTTCTCGCCGACGTACGACGAGATCATCTTCTTGATCTGGCGCGTTTCCAGCAGCAGACCGAGGCCGAAACCGTCGACGCCCGCGTTGTTGCTGATGCAGGTGATGCCCTTGACGCCCGAATCGCGCAACGCGGCGATCAGCGCTTCCGGAATCCCGCACAGGCCGAAGCCGCCGACCGCGAAGGTCTGTCCGTCGCGGACGATCCCTTCCAGCGCCGCAGCCGCGCTTGGATAGACTTTGTTCATCTGTATGTCCCTTCCTCTATGGAAACCAGCGAAACCGGTTTACGCGCCGACGTGGCCCGCAAGCCCGCCGCATCATTCTATGCATGCTCGACGCGGTATGCGTCGAAGCGCGCCGTTTTTATACCGCGGCATGCGCCGCGAGATGCCCGAAAGGGTACGATGCGCCGCGGATACGGCACAATACGCAAAAATACATAAGCGTTTGCCACCGGCTGCCCGCGTCCATGCCCGCTCTCGATTACCAGACCGCCTTCCATCTCGCGCCGCTCGGCCTCGTCATGTCGCGCGACCGCGTGATCGAGGACTGCAACGACGCGGTCGCCGCGATCTTCCGCTGCACGCGCGCCGACCTGCTCGGCCAATCGTACGAAGTGCTGTACCCGTCGCCGGACGAATTCCAGCGGATCGGCGAGCGCATCTCGCGCGTGATGGCCGCGAACGGCATTTACGCGGACGACCGGATCATGAAACGGGCGGACGGCGAACTGTTCTGGTGCCACGTCACGGGCCGCGCGCTCGATCGCACCGCGCCGCTCGCGGCCGGCGTGTGGACGTTCGAGGATCTGAGTGCGACGCGCCGCGTCGCGGTCGAACTGACGCCGCGCGAGCGCGAGATCGCCGCGCAGCTCGCGACCGGCAAGACCAGCAAGCAGATCGGACGCGTGCTCGACATCAGTTCGCGCACGGTCGACATCTATCGCGCGCGGCTGATGCGCAAATACGGCACGAGCAATACGGCGGAGCTGCTGCAGCGCCTGCTCGGGCAGTGACGGGCCGGCATCGCGGCGGGCGCAGCCGACACCGTCGATGCGCGCAAGATCGGGAACGGAAAAGCAAAGGCGCCGGCGGCGCGCAGCGGCGGCGGCCAGCCGGCGTGCCGGCGTGCCGGCGCTCAGTCGACCTTCGCGCCGAGCGCGGATTCGATCGCGTCGCGCAGCACCTGCGGCAGCGGCACCGATTTGCCGAGCGCATAATCGACCCATACGCAGCGCGCGTTGCCGCGCGCATAGACGTGATGCGGATCGTCGGCGCGCGTCAGTTCGAAGCCGGTGTCGAAGCTGCTGCGACCCGGCCGCGCGGCCGTCATCTTCGCAATCACGTCGCCCGGATAGTGCAGCTGCTTCAGGAATTCCATCGACGCGGTGACGATCACGGGCCCGTGCCCTTCGCCATTGCCGCCCGCGATGCCGAGCTGCTCGAACCACGAGATCCGCGCCTGCTCCATGTAACGGAAATAGACCGTGTTGTTCACATGGCCGAATGCGTCCATGTCGCCCCAGCGGATCGGCATCGACATCTCAAATACGGGAAAGTAATCGCTCATTGCAGTCTTCTTCGTTGCGGAGGCTCCGCTCAGGCGACGCCGAAGCCGTCGTCCGCGGAGATGATCGAGCCGTTGATGAACTGCGACTCGTCGGCCGCGAGCAGCAACAACAGCCCGTCGAGATCCTGAGGCTTGCCGACGCGCCGGCGCGGCAGCATCGACTGCAGCTTCTGGCCCTGCTCGGTTTCCCACAGGTAATGGTTGATTTCGGTATCGATATAGCCCGGGCAGATCGCGTTCACGTTGATCCCGTGACGGCCCCATTCGAGCGCCATCGCGCGCGTCATCTGCACGACCGCGGCCTTGCTCATCGCATACAGACCGATCTGCGGAAACGCGCGCAGCCCGGCCACCGACGCGATGTTGATGATCCGGTACGGCGGCTTGCCGTTGCCGTTCGCGCGCATGATCATCCGCTTCGCGACTTCCTGCGCGACGAAAAACGCGCCGCGCGTGTTCGTGTCGAACACGAACTCGAAATCGGCGGGCGTCACGTCGACGAGCTTCTGCATCGTCGACACGCCCGAGTTGTTCACGAGGATGTCGATCGTACCGGCTTCGGTTTCCGCGTGCGCGACGGCCGCCTTGATGCTCTGCACGTCGGTGACGTCGAGCGACACGACGTGCGCGGCGCCGCCCTCCGCTTCGATTTCCGCGCGCAGCTCCTTCAGGCGCTCGACGCGCCGGCTCGCCAGGACGACCTTCGCGCCGGCCTGCGACAGCACTTGCGCGAAGCGTTGCCCGAGGCCGCTCGACGCGCCCGTGACCAGCGCAACCTTGCCTTCCAGATTGATCGATCGACCCATTGCCCACCCCTTTCGATGTCTCGTTTCGCCGCCTCGAAAGGCGCGGCACGGACGGCATAACGCTAGCACATAAATAGAACGGTCGTGCTAATCTAGCCGGATGCTGTTGCGGCAAGCGTTTTGTTTCGCAGACAATACGCTCCCGAATAAAAGCATTCTAACGGTTAGAGGAACGCCAATGACCCCCGCAAGCCTCATCGAGCAATACGGCCCGCGCGAATCGATGGAATACGAC
>NZ_KV786726.1:0-41181 GCF_001806955.1 Burkholderia sp. HMSC10F09 | reverse complement strand
CTGGCGGGCGAATTTGCCGCGCGAACGGCTGCTCGAGCGCGGGCCGGCCGCGCTGACCGACGACGAGCTCGTCGCGCTCCTGCTCGGCTCCGGCGTGCGCGGGCACAGCGTGTTCGCGAGCGCCCGCGCGCTGCTGGTGCGGTTCGGTTCGCTGCGCGGGCTGCTCGACGCGACGCCGGCCGATTTCGGCGCATGTCCGGGCATCGGGCCGGCGCGCGCGGCGCTGCTCGGCGCGATCACCGAGCTCTCGCGCCGCGCGCTCGCGGAAAAGGCGCTGCTGCGCCGGCCGATCGACTCGCCGGCCGCCGTCGACGACTATCTTCGGCTGAAGATCGGCACGCGGCCGTACGAAGTCTTCGTCACGCTGTATCTGGATGCCCGGCACGGGCTCATCGACATGGAGGAAAATGCGCGCGGCTCGCTGACGCGCATGGCCGTCTATCCGCGCGAGATCGTGCGCAGCGCGATGCGGCTGAACGCGGCCGCGCTGATCGTCGCACACAATCATCCGTCGGGCGCGGTGCAGCCGAGTGCCGAAGATCGGCGGCTTACGCGCATGTTGCGCGACGCGCTCGCGCTGGTCGACGTGCGGCTGCTCGACCACGTCGTCGTCGGCAAGGCCGACACATTCTCGTTCGCGCGCGCCGGTTGGCTGTAGACTGTGGCGCGGCGCCCCTTCGCGGAGCGCCGCAACGGCGATGCGAAATTAGGTTTGATTTTCCTGATATTTTTCTGCTAGAATCGCCGTCTGTCTTTTTTCCAACCAGTTCTAGCCATCGAAGGGCCTTGTCTGCAAGGGCTTGTGCGTTCGGAGTGCGGCCATGGATCACGTGGCGGCGCGATGAGAACCTTCACCGGCGATCGAACCCCGAATTTAGCGTATTAGGAGTGCTCTCATGGCACGCGTATGCCAAGTAACTGGGAAAGCGCCGATGAGCGGCAACAACGTTTCCCACGCGAACAACAAGACCAAGCGCCGCTTCCTGCCGAACCTGCAAAACCGCCGGTTCTGGGTGGAAAGCGAAAACCGTTGGGTGCGCCTGCGCGTTTCGAACGCCGGCCTGCGCCTGATCGACAAGAACGGCATCGATTCCGTGCTCGCTGACCTGCGCGCACGCGGCGAAGCCTAAGCCCAAGGAGCACAATCATGGCAAAAGGCGCACGCGACAAGATCAAGCTCGAGTCGACCGCTGGTACGGGTCACTTCTACACGACCACGAAGAACAAGCGCAACATGCCGGAAAAGATGGAGATCATGAAGTTCGATCCCGTCGCCCGCAAGCATGTGGCATACAAGGAAACGAAGATCAAGTAATCTCCGCTTCCTGCAGCCTGTTGACACGAAAAGCCCCGCTCATGCGGGGCTTTTTGTTTTGCGCGTACGCAGCTTCGTCCGACGCGGTATGCTCTCCCCTTTCCCGCGGCGCGGCCGCCGGAACGCACGAGCCTCACAGCACAACGATGGAGATGCAGCATGAAATTCGACGTGGCGATCGTCGGCAGCGGCCTGGCAGGGCTGTCGGTCGCACTCAACCTGGCCAGCACGCGACGCGTCGCGCTGATCGCGAAGCGTTCGATGATGGAAGGCGCGAGCGATAATGCACAAGGCGGCATCGCCGCTGTCCTCGATTCGGCGGACAGCATCGAAAACCACGTCGACGATACGCTCGTCGCAGGCGGCGGCCTGTGCGACGAAGCTGCGACGCGCTACATCGTCGAGCACGGCCGCGAGGCGATTGAATGGCTGATCTCGCAGGGCGTGCCGTTCACGAAGGACGACGCGGCCGAACTCGGCTTTCACCTGACGCGCGAAGGCGGCCACAGTCATCGCCGAATCATCCACGCGGCCGACGCGACCGGTCATGCGGTGCTCGCGACGCTGTCGGAGCGCGCGCGCCGGCATCCGAACATCACGTTCTTCGAAAACCATCACGCAATCGACCTGATCACGTCGGACCGGCTCGGCCTGCCCGGCCGCCGCTGTCACGGCCTGTACGCGCTCGACGTCGAGCACGACCGCACGATCACGATCGAGGCGCCGCACACGGTGCTCGCGACGGGCGGCGCCGGCAAGGTCTACCTGTACACGACCAACCCCGACACCGCGACCGGCGACGGCATCGCGATGGCGTGGCGCGCGGGCTGCCGCGTCGCGAACATGGAATTCATCCAGTTCCATCCGACCTGCCTGTTCCATCCGTACGCGAAATCGTTCCTGATCTCCGAGGCCGTGCGCGGCGAAGGCGGCCTGCTGAAGCTGCCGGACGGCACGCGCTTCATGCCCGCGCACGATCCGCGCGCGGAGCTCGCGCCGCGTGACATCGTCGCGCGCGCGATCGACTTCGAGATCAAGAAGCGCGGGATCGACTGCGTCTATCTCGACATCAGCCACCAGCCCGAAGCGTTCCTGCGCGAGCATTTCCCGACGATCCACGCGCGCTGCCTCGAATTCGGCATCGACATCGCGAAGGAGCCGATCCCGGTCGTGCCGGCCGCGCACTACACGTGCGGCGGCGTCGTGACCGACCTTGCCGGACGCACCGATCTGGCCGGCCTGTATGCGGTCGGCGAAACGTCGTACACGGGCCTGCACGGCGCGAACCGGCTCGCCAGCAATTCGCTGCTCGAATGCCTCGTGATCGGCCGTGCGGCGGCCGGGGCGATCGAAGCGGCCGGCTTCGACGTCGAAGCGACGGGTCCGTTGCCCGCATGGGACGAGAGCCGCGTGTCCGATGCCGACGAAGAAGTCGTCGTCGCGCACAACTGGGACGAGCTGCGCCGGCTGATGTGGAACTACGTCGGCATCGTGCGTACCGACAAACGCCTCGAGCGCGCGAAGCATCGGCTGTCGCTGCTGCGTGACGAAATCCACGAGTACTACGCGAACTTCCGTGTGACGCGCGATCTGCTCGAACTGCGCAATCTCGTCGACGTCGCGACGCTGATCGTGAAGAGTGCGCAGTCGCGCCGCGAAAGCCGCGGGCTGCACTACAGCCGCGACTGGCCGAACACGCTGCCGAAGGCGCTGCCGAGCGTGCTGCAGCCGCGTTCGCGTCGCTGAGCGAGGCACGCGTCGACCGGAAAGAGAAAGGCCGCCGGCGCATACGCACCGGCGGCCTTTTCATTGCGTTGCCGCGCGTCGCGCGATCAGGCGACGATGCGCATCGAATAATCGGTCGCGCGCACGTCCTTCGTCAGCGCGCCGATCGAGATGCGGTCGACGCCGGTTTCGGCGAACGTGCGCACCGTGTCGAAATTGACGCCGCCCGAGACTTCGAGCACCGCCTTGCCGGCCGCTACGCGCACCGCTTCGCGCATCATGTCGAGCGTGAAGTTGTCGAGCAGCACCGACTGCGCGCCGTGCGCGAGCGCCGTGTCGAGCTGCGCGAGCGTCTCGACCTCGATCTGCACGGGCACGCCCGCGTTCAGCGCGAATGCCGCATCGAGCGCCTCGCCGACGCCGCCTGCGGCCGCAATGTGGTTTTCCTTGATCAGAATGCCGTCGTACAGCGCAAGACGCTGGTTCTCGCCGCCGCCGACGCGCACCGCGTATTTCTGCGCGAGCCGCAGCCCCGGCAAGGTCTTGCGCGTATCGAGAATCTTCGCGCGCGTGCCCTCGATGCGATCGACGTAGCGGCGCGTCGCCGTTGCGACACCCGAGAGCAGCTGCAGGAAATTCAGCGCATTGCGCTCGGCGGTCAGCAGCGCGCGCGCCGGCCCTTGGAGTTCGCAGACGATCGAGTCGGCCGTCATCCGGTCGCCTTCGCGGTAGCGCCACTGCACGGCGATCGACGGATCGATCTGCGCGACCACCGCGTCGAACCACGGCACGCCGCACAGCACGGCCTCCTCGCGCACGATGATGCGCGCACGACGCCGCTCGTCGGCCGGCACGAGCCGCCCGGTCTGATCGCCGGGGCCGACGTCTTCGGCAATTGCGTCGGCGACGTTGCGCGCGATCGCGTCGTCGAAGGCCGCGCCGTATTGCGCGCGGATCGCGTCGTAAAGCGGAGAAACGGCGCTCGTCATGCCGCCCCCACGTTCGCAAACAGTGGCTGGTCGCGCTGCAGATCGCCGCTCGCCTGCACGCGCTTCTTGTGCGCGGCCGCGAACGCGAGCATGCGGTCGATCGGCAGACGCGCGCGTTCGCCGATCGCCGGATCGACGAAGATTTCGTTGTGGCCGCGTTCGAGCACGTCGGCGAGATTCGCGAGGCCGTTCATCGCCATCCACGGGCAATGCGCGCAGCTCTTGCAGGTCCCGCTGTTGCCGGCCGTCGGTGCGGCGATGAAGGTCTTGCCGGGCGCCGCGAGCTGCATCTTGTGCAGGATGCCGAGATCGGTCGCGACGATGAAACGCGTCGCGTCGAACTTCACGGCCGCGTCGATCAGCTGCGTGGTCGAGCCGACGACGTCGGCCTGCGCGACGACGCTCTCCGGCGATTCCGGATGCACGAGCACCTTCGCGTCCGGATATTCGGCGCGCAGCAGGTCGAGCTCGATGCCCTTGAATTCGTCGTGAACGAGACAGGAGCCCTGCCACATCAGCATGTCCGCGCCGGTTTTCTTCTGAATATAGCTGCCGAGATGGCGATCCGGCGCCCAGATGATCTTCTCGCCGCGCGCGTGCAGATCGGCGACGATCTCGAGACCGATCGAGGATGTGACCATCCAGTCCGCGCGCGCCTTCACGGCTGCGCTCGTGTTCGCGTAGACGACGACGGTGCGATCGGGATGCGCATCGCAGAACGCGGAGAACTCGTCGACGGGGCAACCGAGATCGAGCGAACAGGTCGCGTCGAGATCGGGCATCAGGATGCGCTTGTGCGGGCTCAGGATCTTGGCCGTTTCGCCCATGAAGCGCACGCCGGCGACGACGAGCGTCTGCGCATCGTGATCGCGGCCGAAGCGCGCCATCTCGAGCGAATCGGCGACGCAGCCGCCGGTTTCGTCGGCCAGCTCCTGCAATTCGGCGTCGACATAGTAATGCGCGACGAGCACGGCCTTTTCACGCACGAGCAACGCCTTGATGCGCGCTTTGAGCGCCGCACGCTCCTCCGCGGACGGCGTCTCGGGCACCTTCGCCCACGCCTGCCCGACGCCGCACGTGGCGCCTGCCGCGAGCGGCCGATCGTATTCGACGGACTTGATCGTCGATTGCATCTCACAGTCTCCTGTCGGCCGCCGCACGCGCCTGCGCATGCCGCGACCCCATGCTTCGCACCGGCCGGCGTGCGCGCGCCGCGCGTGCCGGCCCCAAACACCATTCAGCGTCGCCCATCGCGACCGCGAAAACCGGCGGCCGAAATGAAAAAACCCCGCCAGCGCGGGGTTTGTGACGTCCTGAGATTCTAATCGATTTCGAATCAGGCGTAGCGGCGCAGGCGCATCGCAAATTCCTGCAATGCCTTGATGCCGCTTTGTTCGGCGCGATGACACCAATCTTGCAATTGTGCGAGAAGCTGTTCGCGCGACGCGGTCGAACGATCCCAGATCGCGGCCAGATCCTGGCGCAGCTGGAAATACGTGTGCAGCTTCTGGCTGTTCGCGAAGATCTCGGGCAGCAGCTTCTTCTGCGGCTCGTCGAGCCCGTCGGCGTCCTTATGGAACCACTTGCGCGCACCGCGCATCAGCTGATACTTCTCGCCGCCGAGCGCCTTCAGATGGGCAAGCTCCTGACGATACGCACGCTTCACGGCCTTGCCGTAACGCGCCATCACTTCGTAGCGGTTCGACAGCACGGCTTGCAGCGTTTCCTGGTCGAGCACCGTCTTCGGCTTGTTCAGGCGCGGCGTCGGTGCGACCTTCTTCACCTTCGCGAGGCCGAACGCCGACATGATGCGGATATACATCCAGCCGATGTCGAATTCGTACCACTTGTTCGACAGCTTCGCGGACGTCGCGAACGTGTGGTGATTGTTGTGCAGCTCTTCGCCGCCGATCACGATGCCCCACGGAAAGAGGTTCGTGCTCGCGTCGGCCGAATTGAAGTTGCGATAGCCCCAGAAGTGGCCGAAACCGTTGACGACACCGGCCGCCCAGAACGGAATCCAGACCATCTGCACGGCCCACACGGTGAGGCCGATCACGCCGAACAGCGCGACGTCGATCACCATCATCAGGCTCACGCCGAGGATCGGGTATTTCGAATAGACGTTGCGCTCGATCCAGTCGTTCGGCGTGCCGTGACTGTACTTGCGCAGCGTCTCTTCGTTCTTCGCTTCCGCGCGATAGAGCTCCGCGCCTTCGAGGAACACCTTCCAGATCCCGCGCGTCTGCGGGCTGTGCGGATCCTCCTCGGTTTCGCACTTCGCGTGGTGCTTGCGGTGGATCGCCGCCCACTGGCCGGTGAGCATGCCGGTCGTCATCCACAGCCAGGCGCGGAAGAAGTGGCTGGCGATCGGGTGCAGCTCCAGCGCGCGGTGCGCCTGGCAGCGGTGCAGATAGACCGTCACGCCGATGATCGTGACGTGCGTGACGGCCAGCGCGAACAGCGCGACCTGCCACCACGAAAAACGCAGAAGCCCGTGAGAAAGAAAATCGAGCAGGGAATTCAGCAAGGCAGTTACCTGTGGTGAGTGCGACGCCGGCAACGGGCCGACGTCATAAAAATGAAAGCATACCGCGAATAGACCGAAATTTTACTTCACCCGTTCCAAGTCTTTGTAAAAAATGAATATTTTCTTGTCGAGAAGCAACGGGAACGGTCCACGAACGGACGCCGCGCCCGCCGCGCTCCCGTTTCGGCCGCTGCACGTCACGCGGCCGGCTGCTGCGCGCTCGACGCGGGCGCCGCGTCGGCCGCACGGCCGTCCGCGGGAGGCTCGTTGGCCGCCCGCACCGTGCCGCCCAGCGCGTCGGGCAGCCCGATCACGCGCACCTCGCGCTGCGGGTACGGAATCGAGATCCCGTGCTCATGAAACAGCCGCCAGATGTTCCGGTTCACGTTCGAGCGCACGCTGCCGGTGCCCGTCGCCGCGTCCGCGATCCAGAAGCCGAGCTCCAGGTCGATCCCGTCGGCGCCGAAGCCGACGAGATACGGCGTGGGCGCCGGCTCGTCGAGCACGCGCGGCACGCCGCGCGCGGCCTCGGCAAGCAACGCGAGTGCCTGCTCGACGTCGTTCGTGTACGCGACCTGCACCGCGAGCTTCGCATAGCCGCGCGTCAGGTACGACGACTGGTTCTGCACGACGTCGGTGATCAGCTTCTCGTTCGGAATCAGCGTCTCGTTGCCGTCGAGGCCGCGTACGACCGTGTAGCGCGTGCGGATCTGCGTGACGACGCCCTGCAGCCCGCCGACGCTGATCGCGTCGCCGAGCCGCAGCGAGCGGTCCAGCAGGATGATGAAGCCCGACACGTAGTTGCTCGCGATCTTCTGCAACCCGAAGCCGAGGCCGACGCCGACCGCGCCGCCGAACACGCCGAGCACCGTGACATCGATGCCGACCAGCGACAGCCCGATCAGCACCGCCGCGAACACGAGCAGCGCGCGGCCGACGCGCGAGAGCACGACGCGCAGGTTCGCATCGAGCGTGCTCGCGCGCGCGAGCCGGTCCTCGAGCACCGAGCCGAGCCACATCGCGACCATCAGCGTCACGCAGACCCACAGCGCGCCGGAGATCAGCGACAGCAGCGTCAGGTGCGCGTTCGCGACGCGGAACTGCACGCTGTCGAGCCATTCGAGCACGTCGCGCTGGATGCCGAGCACGGTCAGCACCATCGCGGCCCACACGATCACCGACACGAGCTTCTCGACGATCGAGAGCCACGCATGCGAGTGGCCGTCGCGCGCGAACACGCGCCGCGCGAAGAAAAACAGCACGTAGATGAGCCCGATGCCGAACAGCGGCACCAGCGCGAGCGACAACAGCGATGTCGACATGAACGGCTCGAACGCCAGCTGCGCGGCCAGCACGAACAGCCCGCCGAACAGCGGAAAGAGCGCGCGTTTCAGGCTTTGCGCGCCCGCGCCCGGCAGGCGGCCGGCCGCCCGCCGGCGTGCGTCGATCCGGCCGTGCATGAAGCGCGCGGCGACCCAGGCAAACGCAAGCGCGCCGACGAGAATCGCTGCCTGCCAGATCATGACCGGCTCGTTGAAGTCGCGGATCACCGACGCAAGCCGGTGCGACAGCAGTCGGTTCTCCATCGTCCGTGCCCTGCTGCGTTACTGCGCCGCGCGCCGCTCGAGCACCGCCGCGAAGAAGCCGTCGGTCGCGTGGCGGTGCGGCCACAGCGAGAGGTAGTCGCCCGTCTCGAGCTCGATGCGCTGATCTGCCAGCACCTTCTGCGCCGGCACGAGCACGAAGTCCGGATGATCGGCGAGGAACTGCTCGACGATGCGCTCGTTCTCGGCGTCGAGCACGCTGCAGGTCGCGTAGACGAGGCGGCCGCCCTTCTTCACGAGGCGCGCCGCGCTCGCGAGGATCGACGCCTGCTTCGGCGTGAGCTCGTCGACCGACGTGCGCGTCTGGCGCCACTTCAGGTCGGGATTGCGGCGCAGCGTGCCGAGACCGCTGCACGGCGCGTCGACGAGCACGCGGTCGATCTTGCCGGCGAGCCGCTTGATCTTCGCGTCGTGCTCGCTGTCGATCAGCACCGGGTTCACGTTCGACAGCCCGCTGCGCGCCAGGCGCGGCTTGAGCTTCGCGAGACGCTTCTCCGACACGTCGAACGCATACAGCCGGCCGGTCGAGCGCATCATCGCGCCGAGCGCGAGCGTCTTGCCGCCGGCGCCCGCGCAGAAGTCGACGACCATCTCGCCGCGGCGCGGCGCGACGAGCGAGCACAGCAGCTGGCTGCCCTCGTCCTGCACCTCGATCTGCCCTTCCTCGAAGAGCTTCAGGCGCGTGAGCGCCGGCTTGCCGACCACGCGCACGCCGTGCGGCGCGAACGGCGTCTCGCCCGCGTCGATGCCGTTCGCGCGCAGCGCGTCGATCACCTGCTCGCGCGTGGCCTTCAGCACGTTCGCGCGCAGATCGAGCGGCGCGGGATAATTCAGCGCGGCCGCGAGCTGCGCGAGCTCCTCGGCATCGAAGCGCGTGGACAGCGCCTGCTGGATCCAGTCCGGCAGGTTCGTGCGGATGCGCAACGGCAGGCTCGCCGGATCGATCTTCGATACATGCTCGAGCCACGCCGCCTCGGCGGGCGACACGAACGGCTTTAGCGCGTTGCGGCCCATCGTCTGCATCAGGCCGAGCAGCGTCAGGCGTCGCGCGGGGCTGCCCGTGCCGCTCTCGGCCAGATGCGCGAACTCCATCTTGCGGCGCAGTACCGCGAACACGGCTTCGGCGATCACGCCGCGCTCCGCGTGGCCGAGCTTCGGATGCGCGCGGAAAAAGCGGCTCGTCGTCGCGTCGGCGGGACCGGCAAATTTCAGCACTTCGGCCAGCAGCGTCTCGGTCTGGCCGATCAGGAATCCGTGCAGCTTCATACACCCTCGCTCGTTTCGGTTTGCGGTTGATCCGCGAAAATCCAGCGCGCCTCCTCGGGCGCGACGACCGCACGGTCGCCTTCGAGGCGCAGGCGCCCTTCGACGAACCAGCGCACCGCCCGCGGATACAGCACGTGCTCGACCGCCAGCACGCGCTGCGCGAGCGCCGCGGCGTCGTCCCCCGCGCGCACCGGCACCGCGCCCTGCGCGACGATCGCGCCGCTGTCGAGTTCCGGAATGACGAAATGGACCGTCGCACCGTGCAGCGCGACGCCCGCGTCGAGCGCCTGCTGGTGCGTGCGGATGCCCTTGAAGCTCGGCAGCAGCGACGGATGAATGTTCAGCAGCCGGCCCTCATATCGTCTGACGAATTCGGGCGTCAGGATGCGCATGAAGCCGGCGAGCACGACGAGATCGGGCGCGAAGCGGTCGATCTCGGCGGCGAGCGCCGCATCGAAGCTGTCGCGGCCGTCGAACGACCGATGGTCGACCACCGCGGTCGCAATGCCGTGCGATGCGGCAAAGGCGAGGCCGGCCGCGTCGGGCCGGTTGGCGATCACGGCGGCGACCTCGGCCGGCCAGCGTTCGTGCGCGCATGCGCGGACGATGGCCTCCATGTTGCTGCCGCGACCGGAAATCAGGATCACGAGTTTTTTCATCCGCGAATTTTACCATTCGGCCCCGCGTTTCCCGCCTCCTGAGCCGCCGCGCCGCCCGAACGTTTATAATCTTCTGCTTTGCGGCATCCCACCGCCCATCCCCGACGCTGCATCCGCTATCGTGAAAGTCTTCCGCGGCCTGCCCAACGCCGAGAGCCGCGCGCCTTGCGCGCTGACGATCGGCAACTTCGACGGTGTCCATCGCGGGCATCAGGCCCTGCTCGCGCGCGTGCGCGCGGCAGCGGACGCGCGCGGCCTGCCCGTGTGCGTGATGACGTTCGAGCCGCATCCGCGCGAATTCTTCAACCCGGCCGGCGCGCCGCCGCGCATCGCGATGCTGCGCGACAAGCTCGAGGCGCTGCGCGAGCACGGCGTCGATCGCGTGGTGGTCGAGCATTTCAATCACACGTTCGCGAGCCAGTCGCCGCAGGCGTTCGTCGAACGCACGCTGGTCAACGGGCTGCATACGCGCTGGATGATGGTCGGCGACGATTTCTGCTACGGCGCGAAGCGCGCGGGCACCTTCGACACGCTGAAGGCGGCCGGCGAGCAGTACGGCTTCGAAGTCGAGCAGATGGGCACGATCGCCGGCAGCGACGGCACGCGCATCTCGAGCTCCGGCGTGCGCACCGCGCTGGCCGCGGGCGATCTCGAGGCGGCCGCGAGCGCGCTCGGCCACAGCTATGCGATCAGCGGCCACGTCGCACACGGGCTCAAGCTCGGCCGCGACCTCGGCTTCCCGACGCTGAACCTGCCGATCGCGCACAAGCGCCCTGCGCTGTCGGGCATCTTCGTCGTGCAGGTGCACGGCCTCGGCCCCGCACCGCTGCCCGGCGTCGCGAGCCTCGGCCTGCGGCCGACCGTCGACGATTCCGGCCGCGTGCTGCTCGAGGTGCACCTGCTCGACTGGCACGGCGACGCATACGGCAAGCTCGTGCGCGTCGAATTCCTGAAAAAGCTGCGCGACGAGGCGAAATTCGACGATCTCGAGGCGCTGTCCCGCGCGATCGCGCAGGACGTCGCGAACGCGCGCGCGTACTTCATCGAGCGCGACCGTGCGCCGGGCAGCCGCGCGACCGGCTTCTCGACGTCGGCGACCGACCGAATTAGCTGATCCGGCCGGCGGCGCATAGCGCGCCGCACCCTCGCGCCGCGCTGCGCGCGCGCCCGATTCACGACGCACGTGCGTCCCCCGATTTAGATAGCGATCCCATCATGAGCAACAAGAAAGCCGATTCGAAACCGCAGGCCAAGTATCCGGTCAACCTGCTCGACACGCCGTTCCCGATGCGCGGCGATCTGCCCAAGCGCGAGCCGCAGTGGGTCAAGGAGTGGGAGGAGCGCGGCGTCTACGAGAAGATCCGCGCGGCCAGCAAGGGCCGGCCGAAGTTCATCCTGCACGACGGCCCGCCGTATGCGAACGGCGACATCCACCTCGGTCACGCGGTCAACAAGATCCTGAAGGACATCGTCGTGAAGTCGCGCAACATGGCCGGCTTCGATGCGCCCTACGTGCCGGGCTGGGACTGCCACGGGATGCCGATCGAAATCCAGATCGAGAAGCAGTTCGGCAAGTCGCTGCCGGCCGCCGAAGTGATGAGCAAGGCGCGTGCGTACGCGACCGAGCAGATCGAGAAGCAGAAGGCCGGCTTCAAGCGCCTCGGCGTGCTCGGCGACTGGGCCGATCCCTACAAGACGATGAACTTCGTGAATGAAGCGGAAGAAATCCGTGCGCTCGGCAAGATCATCGAGAAGGGTTACGTCTATCGCGGGCTGAAGCCCGTGAACTGGTGCTTCGACTGCGGCTCGGCGCTCGCTGAAGCGGAAGTCGAGTACAAGGACCGCACCGATCCGACGATCGACGTGATGTTCCCGTTCGCCGAACCGGAAAAGACTGCGCAGGCGTTCGGGCTGCCCGCGCTGCCGCGCGCCGAAGGCGGCATCGTGATCTGGACCACGACGCCGTGGACGATCCCCGCGAACCAGGCGCTGAACCTGCATCCCGAAATCGTCTACGCGCTCGTCGATACCGAGCGCGGGCTGCTGATCGTCGCCGAAGAGCGCGTCGCCGCGTGCATGGAAGAGTTCAAGCTGACCGGCCGCGTCGTCGCGACCGCGCCGGGCGTGAAGCTCGTGAACCTGCGTTTCCACCATCCGCTCGCGTCGGCCCACCCCGGCTACAAGCGCACGGCGCCCGTCTATCTGGGCGACTACGTGACGACCGACACCGGCACCGGCGTCGTGCACTCGTCGCCCGCGTACGGCGTCGAAGACTTCATCTCCTGCAAGACGCACGGCATGACCGACTCCGACATCATCAATCCGGTGATGGGCGACGGCCGCTACATCGAATCGCTGCCGCTGTTCGGCGGGCTGTCGATCTGGGATGCGAATCCGAAGGTCGTCGACGCGCTGCGCGACGCGGGCACGCTGCTGCGCAGCGAGAAGTACACGCACAGCTACATGCACTGCTGGCGCCACAAGACGCCGATCATCTACCGCGCGACGTCGCAATGGTTCGCCGGGATGGACGTCACGCCGCGCGAAGGCGGCAAGACGCTGCGCGAGACCGCGCTCGAAGGCGTCGAAGCCACGGCGTTCTATCCGTCGTGGGGCAAGCAGCGCCTCTTCAGCATGATCGCGAACCGGCCGGACTGGACGCTGTCGCGTCAGCGCCAGTGGGGCGTGCCGATGGCGTTCTTCGTGCACAAGGAAACCGGCGAGCTGCATCCGCGCACGCTCGAGCTGCTCGAGGAAGTCGCGAAGCGTGTCGAAAAGTCGGGCATCGAGGCGTGGCAAACGCTCGATCCGCGCGAGCTGATCGGCGACGACGCGAACCTGTACGAAAAGAACCGCGACACGCTCGACGTGTGGTTCGACTCGGGCACAACGCACTGGCACGTGCTGCGCGGCTCGCACAAGGATCAGCTGCAGTTCCCGGCCGACCTCTACCTCGAAGGCTCGGACCAGCATCGCGGCTGGTTCCATTCGTCGCTGCTGACCGCGTCGATGCTCGACGGCCGCGCGCCGTACAAGGGGCTGCTGACGCACGGCTTCACGGTCGACGGCGAAGGCCGCAAGATGAGCAAGTCGCTCGGCAACGGCGTCGATCCGCATGAAGTCGCGAATCGCCTCGGCGCGGAAATCATCCGCCTGTGGATCGCATCGACCGACTACTCGGGCGAGCTCGCGATCTCCGAGGAAATCCTGAAGCGCGTGACGGAAGGCTATCGCCGGATTCGCAACACGCTGCGCTTCCTGCTCGCGAACCTGTCCGACTTCGACTACGCGCAGCATGCGGTGCCGGTCGACGAGTGGCTCGAGATCGACCGCTATGCCGTCGCGTTCTCGGCGCAGCTGCAGACCGAACTGCTCGCGTACTACGAAAAGTACGAGTTCCACCCGGTCGTCGCGAAGCTGCAGACGTACTGCTCGGAAGACCTCGGCGGCTTCTATCTCGACGTGCTGAAGGACCGCCTGTACACGAGCGCGCCCGACTCGCGCGCGCGCCGCTCCGCACAGACGGCGCTGTACCACCTGACGCAGGGCCTGCTGCGCGTGCTCGCCCCGTTCCTGTCGTTTACGGCCGAGGAAGCGTGGAAGGTGTTCCAGCCGGCGAGCGACACGATCTTCACCGAAACGTATTACGCGTATCCGGACGTCGCCAACGCCGATGCGCTGATCGACAAGTGGTCGCTGCTGCGCGACGTGCGCGGCAACGTGACGAAGGCACTCGAGGAAGCGCGCACCGCGAACCGCATCGGCTCGTCGCTGCAGGCCGAAGTGACGGTGCACGCGAGCGGCGCGCGTTACGACGCGCTCGCGAGCCTCGGCGACGATCTGAAGTTCGTGCTGATCACGTCGGCCGCGACGGTCGTCAAGGTCGACGACGAAGCGCAGGAAGGCGTCGACGTGGCCGCGTCGAAGTATCAGAAGTGCGAACGCTGCTGGCACTATCGTGAAGACGTCGGCGCGCACGCCGATCATCCGACGCTGTGCGGCCGCTGCTTCTCGAACCTGTTTGAAAACGGCGAAATCCGGAGCGCTGCGTAAATATGGCGAAAACCCTGTCGAAACCGGCCAGCGGCGCACTCGCGCCGTGGCTGGGCATTTCGCTGATCGTGATCCTGTTCGACCAGCTGTCGAAAATCGCGATCCTGAAGACGTTTGCCTACGGCGCGCAGCATGCGCTGACGTCGTTCTTCAACCTCGTGCTCGTCTACAACCGCGGCGCCGCGTTCGGCTTCCTGTCGACCGCGAGCGGCTGGCAGCGCTGGGCGTTCACCGCGCTCGGCGTCGGCGCGACGCTCGTGATCTGCTTCCTGCTGAAGCGCCACGGCCACCAGCGGCTGTTCAGCCTGTCGCTCGCGCTGATCCTCGGCGGCGCGCTCGGCAACGTGATCGATCGGCTCGTGTACGGCCACGTGATCGACTTCCTCGATTTCCATCTCGGCGGCTGGCACTTTCCGGCATTCAACCTTGCCGACTCCGCGATCACGATCGGCGCCGTGCTGCTGATCTACGACGAACTGCGTCGCGTGCGCGGGGCGCGCTAAGCGCGCATACTCTGCGTCGACGGCCGGCGTGCGTGCCGGCCGTCTCGTTCGACCCTTGGAGGTTTGAGTTGGCACACGCGGAACTCGCAGGAAAACACCTCGTTCTCGGCCTGACCGGCGGCATCGCCTGCTACAAGATCGCCGAGCTGACCCGGCTGCTCACGAAAGCCGGAGCGACCGTGCAGGTCGCGATGACGGAAGCCGCCACGCAGTTCATCACGCCCGTCACGATGCAGGCGCTGTCCGGCCGTCCCGTCTACACGAGCCAGTGGGATGCGCGCATCGACAACAACATGGCGCACATCGACCTGTCGCGCGAGGCCGACGCAATCGTGATCGCGCCGGCGTCGACCGATTTCCTCGCGAAGCTCGCACATGGCTTCGCGGACGATCTGCTGTCGACGCTCTGCGTCGCGCGCGACTGTCCGCTGCTCGTCGTGCCCGCGATGAACCGGCAGATGTGGCAGAACCCGGCTACGCAGCGCAACGTCGCACAACTGCGCGCCGACGGCGTGTCGGTGCTCGGCCCCGACTCCGGCGCGCAGGCGTGCGGCGAAGTCGGCGACGGCCGCATGCTCGAACCCGAAGCGATCTACGAAGCGATCGTCTCGCACTTCCGGCCGAAGCGGCTCGCGCATCGGCGCGTGCTGATCACGGCCGGCCCGACCTTCGAACCGCTCGATCCGGTGCGCGGCCTCACGAACCGCTCGAGCGGCAAGATGGGTTTCGCGCTCGCGCGCGCCGCGCAGCAGGCAGGCGCCGAAGTCCATCTCGTCGCCGGCCCGGTCGCGCTCGACACGCCGTGGGGCGTGTACCGCGAGGACGTCCAGACTGCGCAGCAGATGTACGACGCGGTGATGAACGCGATCAACGATGCCGACATCTTCATCGCGGTTGCCGCGGTGGCCGACTGGCGCGTCGCGCAGCCGGCCGAGCACAAGATGAAGAAGACGGCCGACCGTAAGATGCCGCCGCTCGAATTCGTCGAGAATCCCGACATCCTCGCGTCGGTCGCGGCGCTGCCCGATCCGCCGTTCTGCGTCGGCTTCGCGGCCGAAAGCGGCGACCTCGACGTGCACGGCGACGAAAAGCGCAAGCGCAAGAACGTGCCGCTGCTGGTCGGCAATCTCGGCCCGCTGACGTTCGGCCGCGACGACAACGAAGTCGTGCTGTTCGACGAAAGCGGCCTCACGCGGCTGCCGCGCGCGCCGAAGGAGGAGCTCGCGCACGTGATCGTCGACGAAATCGCGAAGCGCCTGCCGGACAACAGCCTGATCTGAACTCGCGCGCGGCGGCACGCGCCGCCGCGCCCTTCCCGACCGATTCGAACCGCATGAAACTCGACCTGAAAATTCTCGACGCGCGTATGCGCGACTACCTGCCCGCCTACGCAACCGCCGGCAGCGCGGGCCTGGATCTGCGCGCGTGCCTCGACGCGCCGCTGACGCTGAAACCGGGCGACACGGCGCTCGTGCCGACGGGCCTCGCGATCCATCTGGCCGACCCCGGCTACGCGGCGCTGATCCTGCCGCGCTCGGGCCTCGGCCACAAGCACGGGATCGTGCTCGGCAATCTGGTCGGGCTGATCGATTCCGACTACCAGGGCCAGCTGATGGTATCGACCTGGAACCGCGGGCAAACGGAATTCGTGCTGAACCCGTTCGAGCGCCTCGCGCAGCTCGTGATCGTGCCGGTCGTGCAGGCGCAGTTCAACATCGTCGACGACTTCGCGCAAAGCGAACGCGGCGCGGGCGGCTTCGGCAGCACCGGCCGTCACTGAACGGTGCGTCGGATGTGCAAAAAAGGGGCCGCAGGCCTTTTTTTGTCGATCGGCGCTCGCGCGCCCCGCATCAGTCCTGGACGCGCTGCGCGATCCGCGCGGCCGTCAGGTCGCGCTGCCGCTGCTGCGCGAGCATCGCGTAGACGACCATCGCGACGAGCACGCCGAGCAGCACCGCCGACGATCCAACCGTGCCGAGTGCGAGCCCGCCCTTGGCGGTCGGCTTCGTCAGCAAGTCGCCGACCGTCGCACCGAACGGCCGCGTGAGCACGAACGCGCCCCAGAACAGCAGCACGCCGGAGATTCGCGTGAAATAGTGCGCGACGACGATCGCCGCGAGCAGGCCGCCGATCAGCAGCGCGCCGCCGCCGAAGCCGAGGCCGGAGCTGTCCGCGAGGAAGTCGCCGAGCGCGGTGCCCAGCGTGTTCGAGAACAGGATCGCGATCCAGTACAGCATCTCGACCTTGCGCGTGCGGATCCGGTCGACCGACAGCGATTCGCCGCTCAGCCGCCAGATCGCGAAGATCGACAGCAGGATCGCGACGAGAATCGACGTGCCGAGCGCGTAGCCGAGCCCGAGCGTGCGGTCCATGAAGTCGGACATCGTCGTGCCGGCCGTGCTGGTCGCGACGATCACCGCCCAGTAGACCGCCGGCCGATAGCGCGTGGTGCGCAGCTGCGCGCCGAGCGTAACGACGAAGAAACCGAACAGCAGGATCGAGCTCACTGCATAGCCGACGTTCAGCGTCATCGACAGCAGGTCGCCGCCGGTTTCGCCGAGCGTCGTCGCGCAGATCTTCATGATCCAGAACGCAAGCGTGATTTCGGGAAGTTTGTTCATTCGAGCCCTTTTGCAGGAAAGCGGCGAACCGGGCGAGCCGGAACGCGTTGCAGACAGGATCGAATGTAGCCGCCGCCAGCTTAACGCAACCTTAGCGAGCGGCCGCGCGGGAACTCAGCGTGCGTGCTGATGCCGGTAATGCAGCGCGTAAGCAAGCGTCAGCAGCACGACGAACACGACGCCGACCACCATCGTCATCCGGAATTCGCGCGTAAAAGCGGTCGTCAGCAGGATCGCCGCGACGAGCCCCGCGCCGAGCAGGCTGCCGAACGGATGCGCCCACATCCGGAAGGCGAGCGCAGGACCACGATATTTCGAACGAAAACGCAGATGCGTGACGAAGATCATCAGCCACGTGAACAGCGCGCCGAACATCGCGATCGCCATCATCACGGTAAACGCCGTATCGGGCGACAGCGCGACCAGCACGGCCGCGACCGCGACGCCGCTCGTCGAGATCCACAGCGCCGCGCGCGGCACGCCGTTCGCGCCGAGCCGGCCGAACACCGCGGGCGCGAGACGTGCGCGCGACAGGCTGAACATCATCCGCGTCGTCACGTACAGCTGGCTGTTCATCGCCGATAGCGCCGCGATCAGCAGCACGAAGTTGATCACGCCGGCCGCGTACGGCACGTGCGTCGCGGCCATCACCTTCACGAACGGGCTCTCGTCGGTGCCGGCCTGCGTCCACGGGACGATCGCGAGCATCAGCGACAGCGTCAGCAGATAGAACAGCACGAGGCGAAACACGGTCGAGCGGAACGCGCGCGTGACCGCGTGCTGCGGATCGCGCGCTTCGCCGGCCGCGATCGCGACCGCCTCGATGCTCATGTAGCTGAAGATCGCCACGATCACCGCGACCCAGGTCCCCCACGGGCCCTTCGGCATGAAACCGGCGTGCGCGGTGTAGTTCGCGAAGCCGATGCCGGATGCGGGCGGCGCGGACCACACCAGATACGCGCCGAGCACGATGAAGACGACGATCGCCGCGATCTTCAGCAGCGAGAACGCATATTCGACCGATCCGTACAGCGTGACGCTCGCGAGATTCACCGCAATCAGCAGCGCGGAGAAGCCGATGACCCAGTACCAGCCCGGCACGGCCGGAAACCAGTACTTCATGAACACGGCGATCGCGCTGATCTCCGTGCCGATCGCGAATACGACCGCGAACCAGTACGCGTAACGGACCAGAAAGCCGGCGAGCGGGCCGACGTAATGTTCGGCATACGCGCCGAACGAGCCGGCCGTCGGATGCGCGACCGTCATTTCGGCCAGCGCGCCCATCAGCAGCAATGCGATCAGCGCGCCGACCGCATAGGACACGAGCACGCTCGGGCCGGCGAGCCCGATCGCGAAACCGCTGCCGAGAAAGAGTCCCGTGCCGATCGCGCCGCCGATCGCGATCATCGCCATCTGCCCCGACGTCAGCGCGTGGCGCAGCCCCTGTTCGCGCTCGACGATGTTGTCGAACGACTGCTGTTGTCGTGTCACTGCGTTGCCACTCCCTGCCCTACGAACGCGCCGCCGGCGCCGGATAAAACGAAACGGCGCGGAGGACTTCCCGCGCCGTTCGGATGAACCCGCAATTATCGCTTATTCGACTTCGACCGTCTCTTCGTTCGGCTTGTGCGGCGGATTCGGCAGCTTGTCGAACGAGAGCTGCACCTTGTCGTTTTCGTCGACGTCGACCGTCACGCGGCCGCCGTTCACCAGCTTGCCGAACAGCAGCTCGTCGGCCAGCGCACGACGGATCGTGTCCTGGATCAACCGCTGCATCGGCCGCGCACCCATCAGCGGATCGAAGCCGTGCTTCGCCAGATGCTTGCGCAATGCGTCGGTGAACAGCGCGTCGACCTTCTTCTCGTGCAGCTGTTCCTCGAGCTGGATCAGGAACTTGTCGACCACGCGCATGATGATTTCCTCATCGAGCGCACGGAAGCTGATGATCGCATCGAGACGATTGCGGAACTCCGGCGTGAACAGACGCTTGATGTCGGCCATCTCGTCGCCGGTCTCGCGACGCGTCGTGAAGCCGATCGTCGCCTTCTGCATCGACTCGGCGCCCGCGTTCGTCGTCATGATGATGATGACGTTGCGGAAATCCGCCTTGCGACCGTTGTTGTCCGTCAGCGTGCCGTGGTCCATCACCTGCAGCAGCACGTTGAAGATGTCCGGATGCGCCTTCTCGATTTCGTCGAGCAGCAGCACGCAGTGCGGCTTCTTCGTGACGGCTTCGGTCAGCAGACCGCCCTGATCGAATCCGACGTAGCCCGGCGGCGCGCCGATCAGCCGGCTCACCGCATGACGCTCCATGTACTCGGACATGTCGAAGCGGATCAGCTCGATGCCGAGCGTGAACGCGAGCTGACGCGCGACCTCGGTCTTGCCGACGCCCGTCGGGCCCGAGAACAGGAACGCGCCGATCGGCTTGTCCATCTTGCCGAGGCCCGCGCGCGCCATCTTGATCGACGCCGCGAGTGCGTCGATCGCCGGATCCTGACCGAACACGACGCTCTTCAGATCGCGATCGAGCGTCTGCAGCTTGCTGCGGTCGTCCTGCGACACGCTCTGCGCCGGCACGCGGGCGATCTTCGAAATGATTTCCTCGATCTCGCTCTTGCCGATCGTCTTCTTCTGCTTCGACTTCGGCAGGATGCGCTGCGCGGCACCCGCTTCGTCGATCACGTCGATCGCCTTGTCGGGCAGATGACGGTCGGTGATGAAGCGCGCCGACAGTTCGGCGGCGGCCGACAACGCGCCCGACGAATACTTGACGCCGTGATGCTCCTCGAAGCGCGACTTCAGCCCGCGCAGGATCGCGACCGTCTGCTCGACGGTCGGCTCCGTCACGTCGACCTTCTGGAAGCGCCGCGACAGCGCTGCATCCTTCTCGAAGATCCCGCGATATTCGGTGAACGTCGTCGCGCCGATGCACTTGAGCGTGCCCGACGACAGCGCCGGCTTCAGCAGGTTCGACGCATCCAGCGTGCCGCCCGACGCGGCGCCCGCGCCGATCAGCGTGTGGATCTCGTCGATGAAGAGGATCGCGTGCGGACGCTCCTTCAGTTCCTTCAGCACCGTCTTCAGACGCTGCTCGAAATCGCCGCGATACTTGGTGCCCGCGAGCAGCGCACCCATGTCGAGCGAGTAGACCTGCGCATTCGCGAGGATGTCGGGCACTTCGCCGCGCGTGATGCGGTACGCGAGCCCTTCCGCGATCGCGGTCTTGCCGACGCCGGCCTCGCCGACGAGCAGCGGATTGTTCTTGCGACGGCGGCACAGCACCTGCACGACGCGCTCGACCTCGGGCTCGCGCCCGATCAGCGGATCGATGCGGCCGTCCTTCGCCATCTGGTTCAGGTTCTGCGTGAACTGCGCGAGCGGCGTTTCCTTCTGCGCGTTCGCGTCGTCGCTTTCCGCGCTCGGATCGCCCGACTTCGCGGCCTCGCCGCTGTTGGTCTTCGCGATGCCGTGCGAGATGAAGTTCACGACGTCCAGACGCGTGACGCCCTGCTGCTGCAGGTAGTAGACGGCATGCGAATCCTTCTCGCCGAAGATCGCGACCAGCACGTTCGCGCCGGTCACTTCCTTCTTGCCGTTCGACGTCGACTGGACGTGCATGATCGCGCGCTGAATCACGCGCTGAAAGCCGAGCGTCGGCTGGGTATCGACGTCGTCGGTACCGGGGACGGTAGGCGTGTTGTCGTGGATGAAATTGCGCAGGTTCTGACGCAGATCCTCGATGTTGGCCGCGCACGCGCGCAACACCTCGGCTGCCGTCGGATTATCCAGCAGGGCGAGCAGCAGGTGCTCGACCGTAATGAACTCATGGCGCGCCTGGCGTGCTTCCATGAACGCCATGTGCAGGCTGACTTCCAATTCCTGGGCAATCATGCTTCCTCCATCACGCACTGCAGCGGATGCCCGGCCTGCCGCGCATGGGTAACGACTTGCTCAACTTTGGTCGACGCGATGTCCCGCGTATAGACCCCACAAACCCCTCGCCCTTCGCGATGGACCTTCAGCATGATCTGCGTGGCCGTCTCGCGATCCTTCTTGAAATACTCCTGCACGACCATCACGACGAATTCCATCGGCGTGAAGTCGTCGTTCAGCAACACCACCTTGTACATCGAAGGTGGCTTCAGCTTCTGTTGCTTGCGTTCCAGGACCGTGCTGTCCTGCTTGTCCGGGATAATCGCCATACACCCATTCTAAACAACTCGGACAGGCCCGCAATCCTGCCATTACCCGACCGACCGGCCGGCGCCCTCCCCGGTATCCCGGAAACACGCGATCGTCTTCGCGCCATGCGAAAGCCGGCTGCGGTGCCGGCTTTCACGCGTGGCGCGGAACGCGAATCGTCGCCGGGTGTCGCGCCGGAACGTCGTGTTCGCATCCAGTATCCCACAAGCCGGGACGACTCGAACGCGTGTCACTCGAGCCTGGTATATGAGCCGATTATGCGACTTTTCAAGTTGTCGCGCTTGCCGCCGTGCTGCGAAGCAAAGCCGGAAAAACCCTGAAAATGGGTTCTTTACAACGTCCCCCTAACCGTCTAAAAATTTCCTTGACACTCAAATAAAGAGCGCCAACAATCAAGCTGGCACTTTTTTCAAATTGCCTGCGGGCGAAATGAAAGAGGCCGAGGTGAGCTTGTGAGGGGGGAACGGCTGCAGTTTTCCGGTCGTTTAGCTTTTCGAGCGTGCTCGTGGTAAGTAGCGACTGTGTGACAGGGGAAGTAGGTATGGCAACTGGTATTGTCAAATGGTTCAACGACGCAAAGGGCTTCGGTTTCATCACTCCCGACGAGGGCGGTGAAGACCTGTTCGCGCACTTCTCGGCGATCAACATGCAGGGTTTCAAGACCCTGAAGGAAGGCCAGAAGGTGAGCTTCGAAGTCGTCCAAGGACCGAAGGGCAAGCAAGCTTCGAATATCCAGGCCGCCTGAGGGCAACGGATTTCGGACGAAGAAACCCGGCGAGATGCCGGGTTTCTTTTTTTGTGCGTCGTACGTGCGCCATGTCGATTGATCGGCGAGTTTGCACAATGGCGGCGCAAGCTTTGCGATTGTCCGCATAGGCGTGCAAATCGATTTTGTCGACGCGCGCGACCGTTTTACCGATTCACGATCGCGCGCGCCGTCATCATCGCGCAATATTTACATGCGCGTTTATCGAGCGCATGTGTCGCCGTGGCGTTACCAGCTGTATGAGGCGCCCGCGCCCCACGTCGTCGTCGCGGCATTCAGGCTCGCGCCGGCACGCAGCTTGAGGTTCTCGCCGAACCGCACCGATGCGCCGAGCGCGACGGCCTGATAGCCGAGGTAGCCGCCCGTACCGATCCCGACGGCGATCGTCTTGCCCGTGTCGACGTCGGGAATCATCGACAGCGCGGTCGCCGCCGCGACGCCGCCGTATGCGCGCCGTGCAACCGAGTGAAGCTGCCGCATGTTGACCGCATCCGAAGGCAGCACGCCGTCCGCGACATGCACGATCTTCCGCTCGCGCCCCGCTGCGCCGACCGACACCGTATCGTCGCGATCCGCGACCGACGCGCGGCCGAGCGCGACCGAATTCGTGCCGCTCGCCACGGCGTCCGAACCGAGCGCGATGCTGTGTGCGGCCGTCGCCGACGCGCCGTTTCCGACGCTCGTGCTGCGATCGCCGACCGCCGTCGCGTCGGCGCCGATCGCGGTGCTTCGGAAGCCGGCAGCTTGTGCGCGAGCGCCCGTCGCGAGGCCGTCGTTGCCCGTTGCGGTCGCCGCTACGCCGACTGCGACTCCGCCGGTGCCGCCTACGCGCGCACCGGCGCCGAGTACGGTGCTGTCTGCGCCTTCCGCGTGCGCGCCCACGCCAATCGCGATGCCGCTGCTTGCCGTCGCATGCGCATCGGCGCCGATCGCAACGTTGCCATCGCTCGTCGCGATCGCGCGACGGCCCATCGCGAGGCTCGCGTCGCCGAGCGCCGACGCGTCGATGCCGAATGCGGCACTGTCCGCGCCTGCCGCACGCGACGCCGCGCCAATCGCGGCACCGTTCGCGCCGTTCGCATTCGCGTTCGCGCCGACTGCGATGCCGTGCTCCGCCGATGCGCTCGCGGCAACGCCGATCGCGACACCATCCGACGCCGACGCGTTGGCGCCGCCGCCGATCGCGAGGCTCCCGTCGCCGAGCGCCGATGCGTTCGTGCCGAATGCCGCGCTGTCGACGCCCGCAGCGTTCGACGACACACCGACGGCCGCCGCATCGCTCCCGCTCGCATTCGCGCTCGAGCCGAGCGCAATGCCGTGCTCCGCCGACGCGTCCGCCGCGACGCCGATCGCCACACCGCCCGATGCCTGCGCGTTTGCGCCGTGGCCGACCGCGACGCTGCCGTCGTCGAGTGCCGATGCCTCCGCACCGAGCGCGATGCTGCCCGTGCCCTCCGCGCTCGCCGAGCCGCCGATCGCGACCGTCTCGTCCGCGAAAGCGTTCGCCGCCGTCCCCAGCGCGATGCTGTCGAACTCGTTCGCACTTGCGCCGCTGCCGAGCGCGATGCTTCCGTCGCCGAACGCCGCCGCGTCCGCGCCGAGCGCGGTGCTCGCCGCACCCGTCGCACTCGATTGCACACCCACCGCCGTACTGCCCGACGAGGCGGCCAGCGCCAGCGTACCGGCAGCCATGCTCTGTTCTCCCTTCGCCTTCGCGCCGGCACCGACCGCAACGGCATCCGCATGATGCGCCGCGGCCGCGACACCTGCGGCCAGGCTTGCATCGCCTGCCGCCCACGCCCGCGGACCGAGCGCGATGCTGTCGGCGCCGGCAGCGAGCGCGTTGCCGCCGATCGCGAAACTGTTCGGCCCCGGCGCGCGTGCACGCGTGCCGTTCATGTCACGCGCGTTCCGCGCATCGACGACGATCGCGATGCCGTCGCCGGGTGCCAGAACGTTCGCGTCGGCTCGCAGGATCGTGTCGGCGGACACGCTGCGCGACAGCGGCGGCGCATCGGCATACCGCTGCGCGTATGCGTCGGGAACGGCCCATCCGAGCATGCCGGCCACGCCGGATGCCAGCGCGCGGCGGGCGCGCGACCGCGCGGAGCACCCGCATCGCGACTCGTCTTTCGCACTGAAGGTGTTCGTGTTGATGCCTCGGTCTCTCGTAGTTTTCATCGTTTTCCTAATCGTATTTTTCGGTCTTCGGCACATGTCGAATCCGCATCGGAAATTGGAAGCGACTTGCGCCGCACATGAACCGCCGCGAAGCGCACCGACGCCCGACGCTCAGGACTTCGCGTGCGAGCCGGCGGCGGAAATCGAGTATAGGGACGGCGACACGTCGCACATATCTGACGCGTACCAATATTTATGGGACAACTAACTCAATTCGCATTTGACCGATAGGACAAGACAAATCATTACGCTGCGCGCGCTCCAGTGTCGCCAGAGAAAGAAAAAGCCGCGCATCGACAACGATGCGCGGCCTGCTTTCCCGAGAACGGCGAACGCCGGATGTCGACGACACCCGGACGACCGATACGTCAGACGACCTTCAGCGTACCCATCATGCCGAGGTCTTCGTGTTCGAGAATGTGGCAGTGGAACATGCGTTCGCCGGCCATATCCTGCGTCGTCAGGATCGTCACGGTCTCGCCGCTGCGGACGTTCACGGTGTCGCGCCATGCGCGGAACGGCTCGGCCGTGCGCGCGCCTTCCGTCGCGCGCTCGATCACCTGGAACTGCGTGCCGTGCAGATGGAACGGATGATCCATGTCGGTGGCGTTACGTATCGTCCAGCGTTCGACGTCGCCGCGGCGGCTCGTCAGCGTGACGCGCCCCGGCGCATAGGTGTCGCCGTTGATCGTGAAACGCATGCCCGCCGGACGACCATGCGCGCCAGGCTTCATCATCGCGTCCATGTCCATCTCTTCGCCGAACGCGACCTCCTTGTGCGCGACCGGCTCGCCGAGCGGCGGCACCGTGCGCAGCGTCGCGGGCAACTCGCGCGGCGCAGCCGGCGCGAACACGACGTCGGCCAATGCGCGGGCGGGATCGGGCGGCAGGCTGCCGTGGCCGTCGTCGTGCGACATCGCCATCTTGCCGCGATCGTACTCGGCTGCCTGCAGCACCGCACGCGACGCGCGGTCGCCGGCCCGAACCAGCATCTCCGCGCGCTCGCCCGGTGCGAGCAGCAGCGACGTGACGCGACGCGGCGCGCCGAACAGGCCGCCGTCGGTGCCGACATGCTCGAACGCGCGGCCGTCGTCGAACGCGACGCGCAGGTAGCGCGCGCTGCACGCGTTCCACACGCGCCAGCGTTCGTCGCCGGCGACCTCGATCCGCGGCCGGCGCGCACCGTTGACGAGCACGAACTGCCCTTCACGACCGTTCATCCAGTCCATCATGTCGTTCGGCGGAATCGTCCCGTCGCGCGCGAGCTTCAGATCGGACACGAACAGGTGGCGCTCGGGCCAGCCCGCGAGCGGATCGTCGGCCGCACGCACGACGAACGGCCCCGCGAGCCCGCGGAACACCTGTTCGGCCGTCATCATGTGCGGATGCGGGTGATACCAGTACGTGCCCGCGCTGCCCTTCGGCAGCGTGAAGCGATAGACGCGCGACGCGCCCGGCGCAACGGCATCGGACGGATTGCCGTCCTGATCGGGCGGCACCGGCAGGCCGTGCCAGTGAATCGTCGACGGCTGCGGCAGCTTGTTCTCGAACCGGATCTCGACCGTATCGCCCTCGCGCACGTCGATCAGCGGACCGACGACGGGGCCGTCGGCGCCGGCGCCGAACTGCCAGAACGTCGTCGGGCGCGCACCGCGCAGCAGCGGCCGCGCGACCGGCTGCGCGGTCAGCGTCGCGCGGAACGTGCCCGGCTCGCGACTTTCGTTGACGAGCGTGCGCAAGACGGCCAGCGGCGCGCCGGCCGGCAGCGCATCGGCTGCCGCCAGCGCCGCAGGCGCGGGCCGGTTAGCGTGCTGCCCGTGCCCGGACATGCCGCCCATTCCCGGCATGTCCCGCATGTCGTCCATGCCCGCCATACCGGCATGTCCCGCATGTTGCGTCCATGCACCGCGTGCGACGAGCGATGCCGCCGCGACCCCGATCGCGCGCGACAGAAAGGTTCTTCGAATCATCAATCGTTCCTCGTTGTTCGTGCGGCGGCAGCGGCGCCACGCGGACGGGCCGCATACCGCGGGCACGATGCGAAGCCGTGCCCCGCGCCATCATAACCGCGCGTCCGTACCGCGACGCGCGAGCGCCGCTCGAGCGGCGATACGTCGCAGCGCAGCCTGCGCATCGCGCGCCGGTTCTGCGCTCAGCGCATGGCGATTCCCGCCTATTGGGCGCGCCCGCATGCTCGTCAATCGCCAAACCGCCGATTTTTCACGATGCGGAAAGAATCACTGCGTTATAAAAACTCGTGGTGCATGGCACAAATTCCCCATTTCGCGATGCCGAAAAACGTTCCGCAATACAAAACGAAGCACGTATCCCTTTGTTTTTACAAGAACAATTTTCTATCGAGTCGCCGTTCTACGCGCACCATCCGGACCGTCGCCGGACGTAGACTTTGTTCCATGCACTGACGCTTCGCGAGGATGGTCGATACCGGACCGGACGCAAGCAGCCAGTCGAGCCAGGGCCGGTCGAACCGGCGGCACGCACAGAATCGCTTGTGATCAGAAAGGGAGAACGGAAATGATGGGATTTCGCTTTGGTTCAGCGCTCGGGTCGTTCTACATCCTGCCGGGTAACGGCGGCTGGGAAGCGACGTTCGGCAACGCCGTGCTCGGCGCGTTCTCGTGCCCGGAACACGCGGCAGACCACATCTCTCGCGGCGACTGCCCGCAGTTGTCCGACCTCGATACCGCGACGCTCGAAGTGCCGCACGAAATCGCCGAGTGGGAAGTCGTCCACGTCTGAATGACGCGTCACCCAAGCAAAACGCCCCGGACCTCCGGGGCGTTTCTCGTTGCGCTCGGGCTGCCGTCCGTCGGGCGGCAGCCGGTCAGCGCCGGCGCATCCGCCGGCCGGCGCCGGTCGCGATCAGAGCGCGTCGACGATCGCGTTGAGCGTCGCGCTCGGGCGCATCGCCTGGCTCGTCAGCTCGACGTTCGGGCGATAGTAGCCGCCGATGTTCTGCGGCTTGCCTTGTGCGGCCGACAGTTCCTCGAGAATGCGCGCCTCGTTGTCGGCGAGCGCCTTCGCGACACCCTCGAACTGCGCCTTCAGCGCCGCATCCTCGTCCTGCGCGGCGAGCGCCTGCGCCCAGTAGAGGCACAGGTAGAAGTGGCTGCCGCGGTTGTCGAGGCCGCCCACCTTGCGCGCCGGCGACTTGTTCTCGTCGAGGAACTTGCCGGTCGCCTGGTCGAGCGTCTTCGCGAGCACGAGCGCCTTCGGGTTCTGGTACGCGTTGCCGAGGTGTTCGAGCGACGCCGCGAGCGCGAGGAATTCGCCAAGCGAATCCCAGCGCAGGAAGCCTTCCTCGACGAACTGCTGCACGTGCTTCGGCGCCGAGCCGCCTGCGCCCGTCTCGAACATCCCGCCGCCCGCCATCAGCGGCACGATCGACAGCATCTTCGCGCTGGTGCCGAGCTCCATGATCGGGAACAGGTCGGTGAGGTAGTCGCGCAGCACGTTGCCGGTGACGGAGATCGTGTCCTTACCCGCGCGGATGCGCTCGAGCGAGAAACGCGTCGCTTCGACCGGCGTCATGATGCGGATGTCGAGACCGTTCGTGTCGTGATCCTTCAGGTAACGCTCGACCTTCGCGATGATCTGCGCGTCGTGCGCGCGCGCCGGATCGAGCCAGAACACGGCCGGCGCGCCGGTCGCGCGTGCGCGGTTCACCGCGAGCTTGACCCAGTCCTGCACCGGCGCGTCCTTCGTCTGGCACATGCGCCAGATGTCGCCCGACTCGACCGCATGCTCGAGCAGCACGTTGCCCGCTTCGTCGATCACGCGCACGACACCGTCGGCCGGGATCTGGAAGGTCTTGTCGTGCGAACCGTATTCCTCGGCCGCCTGCGCCATCAGGCCGACGTTCGGCACGCTGCCCATCGTGACCGGATCGAACGCGCCGTGCTGCTTGCAGTCCTCGATCACGGCCTGGTAGACGCCCGCGTAGCAACGGTCCGGAATCACGGCCTTCGCGTCGTACAGTTCGCCGTCCGGGCCCCACATGCGGCCCGACTCGCGGATCATCGCCGGCATCGATGCGTCGACGATCACGTCGCTCGGCACGTGCAGGTTCGTGATGCCCTTGTCGGAGTTCACCATGGCGAGACGCGGACGCACCGCGTACTCGGCCTTGATGTCGGCTTCGATCGCTTCGCGCGTGTCGGCCGGCAGGTCCTTCAGGCGCGCGTACAGATCGCCGATGCCGTTGTTCGGGTTGAAGCCCGCCTTGGCCAGCACGTCCGCATGCTTTTCGAGCGCGTCGCGATAGAACACCGAGACGACCTGACCGAACAGGATCGGATCGGACACCTTCATCATCGTCGCCTTCAGGTGCACGGAGAACAGCACGTCCTGCGCCTTCGCGTCCGCGATCTGCGCTTCGAGGAAGCTGCGCAGCGCCTTGCGGCTCATCACCGACGCGTCGATCACTTCACCGGCCTTCACGGCCGTCTTTTCCTTGAGGACCTTCTTCACGCCGTCGGCCGTGGTCAGCTCGATCTTCACGCTGCCCGGCTCGGCGATCAGCGCCGACTTCTCGCTGCCGTAGAAGTCGCCTTCCGTCATGTGCGCGACGTGCGCCTTCGAGCTCGACTGCCATGCGCCCATCTTGTGGGGGTGCTTGCGTGCGTAGTTCTTCACCGACAGCGGCGCACGGCGATCGGAGTTGCCTTCGCGCAGCACCGGGTTTACCGCGCTGCCCTTGATCTTGTCGTAACGGGCCTTGATCGCCTTCTCTTCGTCGGTCGACGGCTCTTCCGGATAGGCCGGCAGCTTGTAGCCCTGTGCCTGCAGCTCGGCGATCGCAGCCTTCAGCTGCGGCACCGACGCGCTGATGTTCGGCAGCTTGATGATGTTCGCCTCGGGCTTCAGCGTGAGCTGGCCGAGCTCGGCCAGATCGTCGGAACCCTTCTGCTCGGGCGGCAGGATGTCTGCAAATGCCGCGATGATGCGGCCCGCGAGCGAAATGTCGCGCGTTTCGACGGCGACGCCGGACGAACGCGTGAAGGCCTTGACGATCGGCAGCAGCGAATAGGTCGCGAGCGCGGGCGCTTCGTCGGTGAGCGTGTAGATGATCTTGGGCGAAGTGGACATGGTCGATGCGTTGCTACGTGAAAGTGGGACTGAAGATCGCCGGCGGTAACCGGCGGGGAGCGACCGGGTCGGTCGCGAAAAGGGGCGCGCCGGCTAGCCGGGCGGGAATGTTGCGAGGGCCGTCATGTTCTACCTTGCAGGGCTTGCGAGCCGCCTCGCGGCGCCGCGACCCGGAGCCCGGGCCGCCCTGCCAAAGCTGCCATCCACGAAACGCCCCGGCGCCGGCAGCAGGCGCCGGGGCGGCCGGCTGCGCGCCGGCCCACCCCGGAAGGGGTCTTACATGTTCTCGATCAGCACCTCGCCGAAACCGGAGCACGATACCTGCGTCGCCCCTTCCATCAGGCGCGCGAAGTCGTACGTGACGCGCTTCTGCAGGATCGACTTCTCCATCGCGGCGATGATCGTGTCGGCCGCTTCCGTCCAGCCGAGGTGGCGCAGCATCATTTCGGCCGACAGGATCTCGGAACCGGGGTTCACGTAATCCTTGCCCGCGTACTTCGGCGCCGTGCCGTGCGTCGCTTCGAACATCGCGACCGAATCCGACAGGTTCGCGCCGGGCGCGATGCCGATGCCGCCGACCTGCGCGGCCAACGCGTCCGAAATATAGTCGCCGTTCAGGTTCAGCGTCGCGATCACGTCGTATTCGGCCGGGCGCAGCAGGATCTGCTGCAGGAACGCGTCGGCGATCGAATCCTTGATCACGATCTCGCCGCCCGTCTTCGGGTTCTTCACGCGCATCCACGGGCCGCCGTCGATCAGCTCGCCGCCGAATTCCTTCTGCGCGAGCGCGTACCCGGCGTCACGGAACAGGCCTTCCGTGAACTTCATGATGTTGCCCTTGTGCACCAGCGTGACCGACTTGCGATCGTTGTCGATCGCGTACTGGATCGCCTTGCGCACGAGCCGCTCGGTGCCTTCCGTCGACACGGGCTTCACGCCGATCCCCGACGTTTCCGGGAAGCGGATCTTCTTCACGCCCATCTCGTCGCGCAGGAACGCGATCACCTTCTTCGCCTGCTCCGAACCGGCCGGCCATTCGATGCCGGCGTAGATGTCTTCCGAGTTCTCGCGGAAGATCACCATGTCGATCTTTTCCGGCTCGCGCACCGGTGACGGCACGCCCTTGAAGTACCGCACCGGCCGCAGGCACACGTACAGATCGAGCTCCTGGCGCAGCGCGACGTTCAGCGAACGGATGCCGCCGCCGACCGGCGTCGTCAGCGGCCCCTTGATCGACACGACGTATTCCTTCAGCACCTGCAGCGTCTCGTCCGGCAGCCACACGTCCGGACCGTACACCTTGGTCGCCTTCTCGCCCGCGTAGATCTCCATCCAGTGGATCTTGCGCTTGCCCTTGTACGCCGCCTCGACCGCCGCATCGACCACCTTGATCATGACCGGCGTGATGTCGAAGCCCGTCCCGTCGCCTTCGATATAGGGAATGATCGGCTGATCGGAAACGTTGAGCGTGAAATCCTGGTTGACGGTGATCTTGTCACCGCCGTCCGGAACCTTGATGTGCTGATACGGCATGATCGACTCCAGTGACGTGGCTGAGCAGGTGTTGCTGGTCGAAGCTGCGCGCGCCGCAGGAGCAAGGCCTGAGCTCCTCCGGCGCCGACAGCGAGCCGCTATTCTAGCGCCCCAACCGGGCACGGCGGCACGAAGCGCGGTGCTGCGTATCAAGTCTTCACTTATGTCTTATATAAGACAGATGACTTGCCGTTCCGTATTATGCATTAAGATTCCGCCATTTGCCATAGAGCGCCCGCCGCCCCGCGCGCCGCGGGCCTGCGTGCCGCCCATGACCCTGATCGCCCTCAACAAGCCGTTCGGCACGATTTGCCAGTTTTCCGCGCACGAAACGCGGCCGTCGCTCGGCGACTGGGTAAAAGCGCCCGGCGTCTATCCGGCCGGCCGCCTCGACGCGGACAGCGAAGGCCTGCTGCTGCTCACCGACGACGGCGCGCTGCAGGCGCGCATCGCGGAGCCGCGCCACAAGCTCGTGAAACGCTACTGGGCGCAGGTCGAGGGCGCGCCGGGCCCAGCCGACCTGAAAGCGCTCGCGCGCGGCGTCGATCTCGGCGACTACGTGACGCGCCCGTGCCGCGCCGAATTCATCGAACCGCCCGAGACGCTATGGCCGCGCAACCCGCCGATCCGCTACCGCGCGGCGATCCCGACGACCTGGATCGAACTCGCGATCACCGAAGGCAAGAACCGGCAGGTGCGCAGGATGACCGCGGCGGTCGGCTTCCCGACGTTGCGCCTCGTGCGCGTCGGCATCGGCGCGCTCGACATATTCGCGCTCGGCATTGCACCCGGCGAAACAATCGCGCTGCCGCCGCGCGCGCCGTGGGACGGTTTCGCACGCGCAACCTGAGCGGCACGACGCGCGCGCACTTTTCCTCATCTTTTTCGTCAACCGCCTGCGAAGATCGCGCGTTAAACGACGCAGATGCCACCCTGAGCTATCCGGCATTGGCGGCCGAATCCGCGTTTGCGTCACGAAACCGACGTTTTCGTCGAATACGATTCGGCGCCCGCAGCGCAAAGAGAAATTTCTCGGAGCGTCTGTCAACCGAAAGGTGGATGGCACCGTTAGACGTCATGACTCCTATGCCGGGTCATTTGGTTAATTAACTAAAGCTGAGGAACACAACATGAACAAACTGATCGCCGCTCTGGTCGCTGGTCTCTTCGCAACGGCTGCTTTCGCACAAGCTTCGGCTCCGGAAGCTGCTTCGGCTGCTGCTCCGGCAGCTGCTTCGGCACCGGCAAAGCACAAGGCTGCGAAGAAGCACCACGCCAAGAAGCACCACGCAGCGAAGAAGGCTGCTAGCGAAGCCGAAGCCCCGGCAGCTGCTTCGAACTAAGCAAGCTGGTTGTAATAACGCAGTCAAGAACACACGTTCGTGCCGTTCTTACGGCGTTGAAAGGCAGATCACCGCGAGGCGATCTGCCTTTTTCTTTTTGTGCCCGGTGGTGCGGATCGCGTACCATGCGGTCTCGTTTTCCAGATAGGAGCCCTGCTGTGCGATTCTCCCTGCGCTCGTCGCTCGGCCGCCTTGCGCGCGCCGCCGTGTTTCCCGCCGCACTCGCCGTGCTCGCGCTCGGCATGCAGAGCGCCGGCGCGCAAATACCGCCCGGCGCGAAGCAGCCCAGCGAGTTCCCGCGCGTGAAGCTGCGTGCCGGCATGTACGTGATCGATGCGGCCGTCGCCGCGAACGACGCCGACCGCGAACAGGGGCTGATGTACCGCTCGCAGCTCGCGCCGAACGAAGGGATGCTGTTCGTGTTCAACGAGAACGCCGTGCACTGCTTCTGGATGAAGAACACGCTGATCCCGCTGTCGATCGCGTTCATCCGCGCCGACGGCACGATCACGGACATCGACGAGATGCAGGCCGAGACGACCGACAACCACTGCCCGCGCAACAACGGCGTCTATGCGCTCGAAATGAGCAAGGGCTGGTTCGCCGCGAAGGGCATCAAGCCCGGCATGAAGCTCGAAGGGCTGCCGAAGCCGCAGTAACGCGCAGCGCCCGCGCGCGGGCCGCGCCCTGCCCCGCCCGAAACCGGCTGCGTCGCGCGCCGGTTTTTTTTCGTCCGCCGGCGGCGGCGCCGGCTTGATTCCGCGGTCGCGGCCCGCATCTGCAAAAGCCGCGCGCAAGCGCTATCCTTGAAGTCTCGCTTGTTTCCAAGCCCGGACCGGCGCAGCCGGCCCGCTTACGATCCGAACCACCAGGAGGTTCACGTGCCCCGCAAAACCCCCATCGAGCGCTATCGCAACATCGGGATCAGCGCTCACATCGATGCCGGCAAGACCACGACGACCGAGCGCATCCTGTTTTACACCGGCGTGAGCCACAAGATCGGTGAAGTGCACGACGGTGCGGCCACGATGGACTGGATGGAGCAGGAGCAGGAACGCGGCATCACGATCACGTCGGCTGCGACCACCGCTTTCTGGAAAGGCATGGCCGGCAACTATCCGGAACACCGGATCAATATCATCGATACGCCCGGGCACGTCGACTTCACGATCGAGGTCGAGCGCTCGATGCGCGTGCTCGACGGCGCGTGCATGGTTTACGACTCGGTCGGCGGCGTGCAGCCCCAGTCCGAAACCGTGTGGCGCCAGGCGAACAAGTACAAGGTGCCGCGCATCGCGTTCGTCAACAAGATGGACCGCGTCGGCGCGGACTTCTTCCGCGTGCAGCGGCAGATCGGCGAGCGGCTGAAAGGCGTCGCGGTGCCGATCCAGATTCCGATCGGTGCGGAAGATCATTTCCAGGGCGTCGTCGATCTCGTGAAGATGAAGGCGATCGTCTGGGACGACGAAAGCCAGGGCGTGAAGTTCACGTACGAGGACATTCCCGCGAACCTCGTCGATCTCGCACACGAGTGGCGCGAGAAGATGGTCGAGGCGGCCGCCGAGGCGAGCGAGGAATTGCTCGAGAAGTATCTGCACGACCACGAATCGCTGACCGAGGACGAGATCAAGGCTGCGCTGCGCCAGCGCACGATCGCCAACGAGATCGTGCCGATGCTGTGCGGCAGCGCGTTCAAGAACAAGGGCGTGCAGGCGATGCTCGACGCCGTGATCGACTATCTGCCGTCGCCGGTCGACGTGCCCGCGATCCTCGGCCATACGCTCGACGATCAGGAAGCGGAACGCCATCCGAGCGACGACGAGCCGTTCTCCGCGCTCGCGTTCAAGATCATGACCGACCCGTTCGTCGGCCAGCTGATCTTCTTCCGTGTGTACTCGGGCGTCGTCAACTCGGGCGACACCGTGCTGAACGCGACGAAGGACAAGAAGGAGCGGCTCGGCCGGATCCTGCAGATGCACGCGAACGAGCGCAAGGAAATCAAGGAAGTGCGCGCGGGCGACATCGCGGCGGCCGTCGGCCTGAAGGAAGCGACGACCGGCGACACGCTGTGCGACCCGGCCAAGCCGATCATCCTCGAGAAGATGGAATTCCCGGAGCCGGTGATCTCGCAAGCCGTCGAGCCGAAGACGAAGGCCGACCAGGAGAAGATGGGCCTCGCGCTGAACCGCCTCGCGCAGGAAGATCCGTCGTTCCGCGTGCAGACCGACGAGGAATCGGGGCAGACGATCATCTCGGGGATGGGCGAGCTCCACCTCGAAATTCTGGTCGACCGGATGAAGCGCGAATTCGGCGTCGAGGCGACGGTCGGCAAGCCGCAGGTCGCGTATCGCGAGACGGTGCGCACGACGGCCGCCGACGTCGAGGGCAAGTTCGTCAAGCAGTCGGGCGGGCGCGGCCAGTACGGTCACGCGGTGATCACGCTCGAGCCGAATCCCGGCAAGGGCTATGAGTTCCTCGACGAGATCAAGGGCGGCGTGATTCCGCGCGAATTCATTCCGGCGGTCAACAAGGGCATCGAGGAAACGCTGAAGAGCGGCGTGCTCGCGGGCTACCCGGTCGTCGACGTGAAGGTGCATCTGACGTTCGGTTCGTACCACGACGTCGATTCGAACGAAAACGCGTTCCGCATGGCCGGCTCGATGGCCTTCAAGGAAGCGATGCGCCGCGCGAAGCCGGTGCTGCTCGAACCGATGATGGCCGTCGAAGTGGAGACGCCCGAGGACTTCATGGGCAACGTGATGGGCGACCTGTCGAGCCGGCGCGGCATCGTGCAGGGGATGGAGGACATCGCCGGCGGCGGCGGCAAGCTCGTGCGCGCCGAAGTGCCGCTCGCGGAGATGTTCGGCTATTCGACGGCACTGCGCTCGGCCACGCAAGGTCGCGCGACCTACACGATGGAGTTCAAGCACTACGCCGAAACGCCGACGAACGTGTCCGAAGCGGTGATCAACGCGAAGACGAAATAAGCACGACGTTCGTCGCGACGCATGAAAGCCCGTCCGGTTCCGGACGGGCTTTTTTCCGCGCGCCGGCCGCCGTCGCGTCGTGCGCGCCGCGCCGTCCGCACGCCGCGCATTTTTTTCGCGTGCCACAATGGCCGGCGTATCGTCCGATGGAACCTGCCGATGTTGTCCGCCACGCCTGCGCTGCGCCGCCTGCTGATCCTCTATGCGGGGCTGATCGCCGCCAATGCGGCCGTCTGGCTATGGGCGCTCGCGGTGCTGCGCGCGCATCCGCTGCTGCTCGGCACGGCGGCGATCGCCTACGGGCTCGGACTGCGTCATGCGGTCGACGCCGACCACATCGCGGCGATCGACGTCGCGACGCGCAAGCTCATGCACGACGGCCGGCGCCCGCTGACGGTCGGCCTCGCGTTCTCGCTCGGCCACTCGACGGTCGTGATCGCCGCGACGCTCGGCATCGCGCTCACCGCGTTCGCGCTACGCACGCGCTTCGATGCATTTCGCGACATCGGCGGGACGATCGGCACGGCCGTGTCGGCGACGTTCCTGCTCGCGCTCGCCTGCGTGAACCTGATGATTCTGCGCGACGTCTGGCGGCGCTACCGCCGCGCGCCGGCCCACGCACACGACGTCGCGCATCGGCATCGGCGAGACGGCCTGCTGTCGCGCCTGCTGCGCCCGCTGTTCCGCTTCGTCTCGAAGAGCTGGCACATGTATCCGATCGGCGTGCTGTTCGGTCTCGGCTTCGACACCGCGACCGAAATCGGCCTGCTCGCGATCGCGGCCGCGCAGGCGAGCCAGGGCTTGCCGATCTATACGGTGATGCTGTTTCCCGCGCTGTTCACGGCCGGCATGACGCTGATCGATTCGACCGACAACGTACTGATGATTCATGCGTACGGGTGGGCAATGGACGACCCGCAGCGCAAATTGCTCTACAACGCGAGCATCACGCTCGTGTCGGCGATCGTCGCGCTCGCGATTGGCGGCATCGAAGCGGCCGGGCTGCTCGCCGACAAGCTCGCGCTCACGGGCCCCGTGCGCGACGCGCTCGATGCGCTCGGCGAACGCTTCGGCACGCTCGGCTACGCGATCGTCGCGCTGTTTATCGTCTGCTGGATCGCGTCGATCCTGTTCCACCGCTGGCAGCGCGCGGCAGGCGCGCCGGCGCGCTGAGCACCGCGCGCGCCGCCGCTCACAGCATCTCGAGCGGCCGCTTGCTGCGCGGCGCGCGGAAATACGCGTCGAGTTGCGCGTGCTCGTCGTCGGTCAGCACCAGCTCGAGCGCCGCGCGATTGTCGCGCACGTGCTCGATCCGCGACGCCTTCGGAATCGCGAACACACCCGGCTGCGCGAGTACCCACGCCAGCGCGACGCGCATCACCGACACGCCGCGCTGCCGCGCGATCTCGTCGAGCGGCGAGCGTTTCGGCAGCCGCGCGTGATCGACCGGGCTGTACGCCATCGCCGGCATCCGGTGCGCGGCAAGCCACGGCAGCAGGTCGAATTCGGGGCCGCGCCGCGCGATGTTGTAGAGGATCTGGTCGGTCGCGCACGCGGCGCCGCCCGCTTCGTCGACGAGTTCGATCATGTCCGCGGTGTCGAAGTTGCTGACGCCCCAGTGGCGTATCTTGCCGGCGCGCCGCAGCGCCTCGAAGCCTTCGACCGTCTCCTCAAGCGGCACCGAGCCGCGCCAGTGCAGCAGATACAGGTCGAGACGGTCGGTGCGCAGACGCTTCAGGCTCGCCTCGCACGCGGCGACGACACCGCGCCGGCTCGCATGGTGCGGGTAGACCTTGCTGACGAGAAACACGTCGTCGCGCAAGCCGTGCAGCGCTTCGCCGACGAGCGCTTCGGTCGCGCCTTCGCCGTACATTTCCGCGGTATCGATCAGCGTCATCCCGAGCGCGATGCCTTCGCGCAGCGCCGCGATCTCGTCCGCGCGCCGCGCCGGCCGTTCGCCCATTTCCCAGGTGCCCTGCCCGAGCTTCGGGATCGTCTCGCCGTCGGGCAGGACGACCGTGGCCATCGTGTCTGTCATGAATTCCTCGCTGCGGATTCGTGGCCGCGCACCGCGGCCGAAGCATCGAATGCGACGTATCAGTGTAGTCAATCGCCGCCGCACGCACCTGCAGGATCGCAAAAACCGGCTATAACGGCGCCGCATGATGACTTAGAATGGCCGCAACCTGATCGATACCCATTCCATGAAGGCACCCACGGACGACCGCTGGCAGGACCTGCGCCCCGACCCCGACAACGACACGCCGCTCTATCTGCAACTCGCCCGCAAGCTCGGCGATGCGATTCACGACAATCGCTGGGCGGCCGGCGAGGCGCTGCCTTCCGAACGTGTGCTGTCCGAGGCGCTCGGCGTGTCGCGGATCACCGCGCGCAAGGCGATCGCGCTGCTGGTCGAACAAGGGCTGATCCGTCGGACGCAAGGCGCCGGCAACTTCATCCGGCCGCGCTATGAAGATCCGCTGTCGCGGCTGTCGAGCTTCAGCGAAATGCTCGAGCGCCGCGGCTTCAAGCCGAGCTCGCAGTGGCTCGCGCGCGAGATCCAGCCCGCGAACCGCGACGAGGTGATTCAGCTCGGGCTGTCGCCGGCCGCGTCGGTCACGCGCCTGAAGCGGCTGCGGCTCGCGGACGGCATCGTGATGGCCGTCGAGAACTCGACGTTCCCCGCGACGCTGATTCCCGATCCCGAAGCGATCGGCGGATCGCTCTACAGCTATCTCGAAGCGCGCGGCACGCCGATCGTGCGCGCACTGCAGCACTTCCGCGCGGTCAACGCGACCGACGAGATCGCCGCGCAGATGGGCATCGCGCCGCACGACGCGCTGCTGCTGATCACGCGTATCGGCTATACGGCCGATCAGCGCGCGATCGAGCTGACCGACACGTATTGCCGCAACGACTACTACGACTTCGTCGTCGAACTTCGCAAATAGGCCAGCCGCGCTTCGCGCGCGGCGTTCAGAGCCAGCGTGCGTCGTCGCTGCCGAGCGGCACCGGCGGGCGCGCGAACGACGGCGGCGTCGCCGACAGCCGCTCGGCCGGCCGGACCGTATCGATCGTGCCGAACGTCGACGCGATGCGATCGATCCGGTCGCGCACGTCGTCGAGCGCGAGATCGCGCGCCTGCATGCCGTCCGGCACCGCGCCGAACGATTGCAGCCAGTGCCCGGTCTGCGCGAGCGACACGCGCACATGCCAGCTTCCTCCTTCGCGCGCGCGACGTATCAGCGCGATCATCGCGCCGAATGCGGCCAGGTATCCGGTCGCATGATCGAGCGCCTGGCAGGGCAGATGGCGCGGCGCGTCCGCGTGCGCGGCCTGCTGCTCGCGCCACGCGATGCCGCTCGCCGATTGCACGAGACTGTCGAAGCCGCGCCGTGCGGCCCACGGGCCCGCATGCCCGTACGCCGACACCGATACGCAGACGATGCCCGGACGCGATGCCGCCAGCGCCTCCGGTCCGAAGCCGCGCGCGGCGAGCGCGCCCGGGCGATATGCCTGCAGGAAGATGTCGGCGTCGCGCACGAGTGCACGCAGCGCGTCGACGCCCGCCGTCTCGCGCAGATCGAGCCACGCGGAGCGCTTGCCGCGACCGTTGTCGATCACGAGCGGCGCGATGTTCGGCAGGTGCGGCCCGTTCACGAGCAGCGTCTGCGCGCCGTGCGAAGCGAGCGTACGCCCCGCGACCGGCCCCGCGATGATGCGCGTCAGATCGAGCACGCGTACGCCGTCGAGCGGGCGCGCGGCGATGCCACTGCCGATCGGCTCCGGCGGCGCGTCGCCGATGCGTTCGATCTCGAACAGCGGCAGCGCCGCGATCGCGCGGGCCTGTTCGTGCGCGGCCCACTCGTCAGGCGTTCTGATCAATGCCGCGCACAGCCCGGCGTCGGCCAGCGCGGTATCGAGCGCGGCGCCGTCCCAGGTGCGGATCGCCGCGGCGACATCGGCCGGCCGTTCGCCGCAATCGAGCACGTCGAGTATGCCGTGCAGATGATGCGCAAAGTTCGCATGCAGTTGGATCCAGCGGCCATCGCGCGTCGCGTAGAAGCCCGTGACCGGATGGCGCAGCTCGGGCGGCGGTCCGTCGTCGACGCGCAAATAGCGTTCGCTGCGAAACGCGATGAGCGCGTCGCGCACCGACACGTCGACACGCTGCGCCACGCCGGTACGCAACCGATGGCATTCGGCCGCCGCGAGGCCGGCCGCCGCAATCGTCGCGGCCGCGAGCGTACCGATGCGAAACGTCGAGGGCAGGACCGGATCGTGTCCGGTCACGGCCGCTCGCGACAGCGCGTCGGCGTCGCCGTGCGCGCGTTGCCACAAATGGGTCAGTGCGTGTTCGGGTGTCATGGCGGCAGTCCGTCGTTGCGAAGACGGAATCGAGTCTAGAATTCGCCACACACGCGATCAATCTTGATTGCGCGAATCAATACATAACGAATAGTTGTAGCGCGAGCGCGCCTTATGCGCGCCGACAGGAGCGATCGACATGACGTCTCTCAGCGCGCCCGAAGCGGCCGATCGACTCGGCATCAGCGTGAGCACGCTCTACGCATACGTGAGCCGCGGGCTGCTGCGCTCGCTGCCGGACGGCGCGGGCAAGCGGCGTCGCTACGACGCCGACGAAGTGCGCCTGCTCGCGCGCCGGCGAGCCGATGCGAAACGGGCAGGCGGGGTCGCGGAGCGTTCGCTCGACTGGGGCGTACCGGTGCTCGAATCGCGAATCACGCAGATCGCCGATGGCCGCCTGCGCTACCGCGGCGCCGATGCGGTCGCACTCGCAAACGACGCGACGCTCGAAGCGACCGCCGCGCGGCTCTGGGACTGCGCACCGGCGCGGCTCACCGCCGCCTCGCTCGACGCGAGCGGCTTCGATCGCGCGCAATGGGACGACTGGGCGCGCCGCTGGGCGCATCTCGCCCCGCTCGACCGCGCGCTCGTGCTGCTGCCGGCCGCCGCCGCGTCGCTGCCGCGACTGTGGGCGCAGGAGCGCGACGCGCAGCTCGATTCGGCCGCCCTGCTGCTGCGTGTCGCGGCCGCCGCACTCGCCGGCTGTGCGCCGTCCGACGCGCCCGTGCATCGGCAACTCGCCGCTGCCTGGCGCGTGCGTCGAGGCGATCACACCGACTTGCTGCGCCGCGCGCTCGTGCTCTGCGCGGATCACGAACTGAACCCGTCGACGTTCGCGGTGCGCTGCATCGCGTCGACCGGCACGCACCTGTTCGGCGCGATCGCGGGCGGGCTCGCCGCGCTATCGGGACCGCGCCACGGCGGCGAAACGTTCCGCGCGGCGACGCTGCTCGACGAAGCGGCGCGCGCCGCCGATCTCGACCGCTACCTCGCGCTGCGGATCGCGCACGACGAACGCGCGGACGGCGGCCGCACCGCGCTGGCCGGCTTCGGGCACCCGCTGTATCCGGACGGCGATCCGCGCGCGCGGGCGCTGCTCGACGCATTGCACGCGGCGATGCCGCAGCGGCCGGCCCTGCGCGCGGCGCGCACGCTGGCCGCACGCGTCGAAGCGGCGACCGGGCTGCAGCCGACGATCGACTTTGCGCTCGCGACGCTCGAACGCGCGCTCGCGCTGCCGGACGGCGCGGCCTTCACGCTGTTTGCGGCAGGCCGCACGGCCGGCTGGATCGCGCATGCGCTCGAACAGTCGGCGAACGGCAAGCTGATCCGGCCGCGCGCACGCTACGTCGGCAACGACGCGGCCGCGTGACGCCGTCCGTCGGGCGCGTGCCGCACCGCCGGTGCGGCGCGCGCAACG